>JAGRCC010000693.1 GCA_020433785.1 Anaerolineae bacterium | reverse complement strand
CGTTTGATCCGGCCTCGGCGCGGGCAAATGCGGAACGCTTAAGCAATGAACGCTTCAAGCAACAGCTAAGCCAATTTGTCGCGGAGAAGTGGCAAGTAAAAAAAAAAAAAAAAATTGGAGCATACGAAGATTTCGCTTATACTTTATTTTTGCATTTCCGCCAATCGCCCGATGGCAGGAGCCTGAGGGTATGGTAAACTGGAGACGTTAACCACGGATGGAATTGAAACAGTACGCCCACATCGTCTGGAAACGGGTGTGGATTCCGGTGCTGTTGGTAGCGGTGGTGGCCGTGGTCACCCTGCTGACGGCCCAAACGCCGCCGCCCAGTTACGGAATGGCCATTCGGTTTAGCGTCGGTATGGCGCCGCAGGCAGATGAAAATGAGTACAATTATGACGGCTACTACGCCTGGGTGGCATCGGAATATCTGGCCGACAACCTGACCGAGTTGGTTAGCAGCCAAGGCTTTGCCAATGATGTTAATGCCCATCTGGAGGAAGTCGGCAGTTCAGTCAGAATACCGGCCGGGATCATATCGGCGGAAACCAAGCATCGCATCATCCGGCTTAATATGACCTGGGGCAGCGCCGACGAGTTAGAAGCGATTGGCCCGGCCGTCACCACCGCAATGGTGGAAAACAGCATCAAATATTTTCCCCAATCGAGCGAAACCAGTACGACTATTACTTTGATTGACACCACCGGACCATTTTTGGCCAACCCACCTTCGCTCAGACAGCGGCTCGATCTGCCGATCCGGCTGATGCTGGCCCTGGCGGCGGGCATTGGGCTAACATTTTTGCTCGATTATTTGGACGACAGTGTGCGCGGCAAAGCCGAACTGGAAGCGATGGGGATTACCGTGCTAGCCGAAATACCGAAGAAATAGAGAATGAAGAGAATTTAGAATGAAGAATGGAGAATGAAGAAATAAGAAGTTAGAAGTTAGAAACCAAATTCCCCTTATCTTCATTTTTATGAAACCCTTTTCTTATTTCTATTCTCTAATTTTTATTTTCTAACTTCTTATTCTAGAGAAAGGTTGTCAAGGTATGGAAATTACCGATTATCTACGAATTTTGCGCAAACGGGGCTGGATTATGATTGTGGTGGCCCTGGTCGCGGCGGCCAGTGCTTATGGCTTCAGCAAGTTGCAGACCCCGATTTACAGCGCCACGGTTAAATTGAGCGTAGTGCCGGCCCGGGCCACCGATTGGGGATCGAGCAACAGTTTGAAAGATTTGCTGCGCAACTATGCCGAGATTATCCGGACTCACACAATGGCGGCTGAAGTGATCGACCGGGCGCAGTTGGATATGGATACCAGCACCTTCTTGAGCAAACTTTTTGTTAATCCTGACAGTTCCACTTTTACCCTGGCGTTGGAAGCGCGTGATACGGACCCTCAGGTAGCGATGGCGATGGTCGACAGCATGGCCGGAGTCTTTGGCGAAAACAGAGACCAATGGAATCAGCAGCAGGATAAACGGGATCGCATCGAGGTTAAAATGCTCGACAGCGTATACAATCTTGGCTATGCGCAATATTCACCCAAGACGGCCATCAACACCCTGGCCGGCGGCTTGTTTGGGCTGCTCATCGGCCTTTTGGTCATCTTCTTCCTGGAGTGGCTGGAAATGGATGTCATTCGAACTTCAGAAGATATCGAGCGTGCCATTGACGTGACCGTTTTAGGAGCTATACCTCCTGTGGCCGGTGATGCGGCGCTGCCTTCCGGCGAAAAACGTCGGCAACTTGTGCCGGGTTTACGAGGAACGAATTAGGATACCTTTTATGCCAAGTAACGCCATCATCACCTTAACCGATCCCCGCTCTGCCGCCGCCGAGGCGTATCGCACGCTGCGAACCAACATCGAATTTTCCAGCGTCGATGACTCGCTCCACACCCTGCTGGTCACGTCGTCAGCGCCGTCGGATGATAAAAGCACCATTGTGGCCAATCTGGCCGTGGCTCTGGCCGACGGCGACCGGCGCATCATTCTGGTCGATGCCGATTTACGGCGGCCGGCTCAGCACACCCTCTTTGAGCTGCCTAACGAACGAGGCTTCACCAGCTTATTTAAGGACGATGCGGCCCTTAGCACTCCCCCGTTACACCCTATTCCGAATACGACCCTCCAAGTCCTGACCAGTGGCCCGCTGCCGCCGATTCCCAGCCAGCTACTGGCTTCAAAAAAAATCGGCGATATACTGGCCCGGCTGAACGAAATGGCCGAGATGGTCATTTTCGATGCGCCGCCGATCATCACCGTCAATGACGCCTCGCTGTTGGCCTCCAAGGTCGATGGGGTACTGCTGGCGGTCCGAGCCGGCGGCACCAAGCGCGATCACGTTAAGGCCGCTAAAGATCGACTGGAAAAAGTCAATGCTCGATTGATTGGGGCAGTGTTGACCAATGCCCACACAGACTTAGCGCTCCAGTACAGTTGAAATCTCTCCGGCATCGAGGCTTCAGCCGGTGAATGAGCAAGGACGTTTTAACCGACAAAAATTTCGGCTCCATCATTTTTGTCTATCCAAAAATCGCCTCATCCCTTGACAAAAGTCAAATAACGGCTACCTTTGTAGGTAGATGAATCATTTATTTTCGCCAATGAGGGGGACAACCGGGTTGTTCCCCTATTTTTATTTGAGGAGAAGTAACCTTTATGATTGTAGATATCCATACCCACATTCTACCAGGAGTTGATGACGGAGCCACAAATTACCACGAGGCCTTAGAAATGGCTCGTCTGGCCGTGGCCGATGGGACCACCCATCTTTTTGCCACCCCGCACCATCGCGATTGTACCCCCCTGACTCGGGCCGAAGTGGCCCGTCGCGTGGCGCAACTGCAAACCAGGCTGGATGAAGCGCACATTCCTCTGACCATAATTCCGGGCCACGAAGTTCGCTTGTATGATGATATGTTGGACGATTGGGATCGCGAGTTGGCCGGGCCGTTAGGCAACAGCCGGTACGTTTTGGCCGAGCCGCTTTTTCACCATTACGATGCGCATACCAATGAGATGCTTTTTGAACTGTTCGACCGAGGCTACATTCCGATTATGGCGCATCCCGAGCGAATTTTGCCCATTCAAAAAGATTTATCCTTGATTGAACCGTTTCTGGCGCGGGGCGGGTTAACCCAAATTACCAGCAGCAGCCTTTCTTCCGATAAAGATCGGCCCGCTCATCGAACCGCGCTGACGATGCTGCGCCACGGTATGGCTCACATTATCGCCTCCGATGCGCATAAACCCCATCGCCGCCGGCCCGTTTTGACGAAAGCGGGGCAGGCCGCGGCTCTAATTGTCGGCTCAGCTCAGGCTGAAGCGATGATCTCCACCAACCCGGCGGCCGTCGTTCAAGATAAACTCATTTCCACGCCGACACTGATCGTTTAAACTCGCCGCCGGGTTGACAGAGAGACAAATTACCCACTAACAATTTGGCCTAAGATTTGATAGCATGGTTAATATCAGGTTACAATGTAAGGTAGCTCTCTGACACCAATTCAAAGAGCCTTAAAAATCAGTTACAAGGAGAGTTAAAAGCCATGAAAGGCCTTATTCTAAGTGGGGGGAAAGGGACTCGTCTCTATCCGCTCACCTTCACCAGCGCCAAACAATTAATTCCGGTTGCTAACAAACCGGTCCTATTCCGCGTTATCGAAGCGATTAAAGACGCCGGTATCGACGAAATTGGGATCGTTGTCGGCGACACCGCCGATGAGATCAAACGGGCTGTGGGGCGCGGCGGGCAATGGGGCGTGGATATTACCTATATTCCCCAAGATGCTCCGTTGGGGCTGGCGCACGCCGTAAAAATCTCAGAAGGTTTTTTAGGTACAGAACGGTTTGTGATGTTTCTGGGTGACAATGTTATTCAGGGCGGGATTAGCCCGCTGATTGCCCAGTTTGCCGAAAGTCAATATAATTCCCAAATTGTACTGACCCGTGTTGACCATCCCGAACAGTACGGGGTGGCTGAATTGGATCAGGATAATCGAATTGTCCGGCTTATCGAAAAGCCCAAAGATCCACCAAGCGATCTGGCCTTGGTCGGCATTTATATGTTCGACCATCACGTATTTGAGGCGGTAAAAGCTATCAACCCCAGTTGGCGGGGCGAGCTTGAAATTACCGATGCCATTCAATGGTTGGCTGATCAGGGTTATAATGTTCACCCCTACATTCATCGCGGTTGGTGGATCGATACCGGTCGGCCCGGCGATATGTTGGAAGCCAACAGCCTGGTGCTGGAAGAGCTAACGCCAACCATTGACGGTTATGTTGACCGCGATAGCGAAGTGGACAGCCGGGTGACCATCGAGCAGGGAGCCGAAGTGATCAACAGCGTGGTTCGCGGCCCGGCTATCATTGGGCGAGATACCCGCCTGGTTAACGCCTATGTGGGTCCGTTTACCAGTATTTACCATCACTGCATTGTTGAAAACGCCGAGATTTCTCGCTCCATCGTTTTGGAAAATAGCCAGATCCGTAATATCAATCGCCGCATCGAGGACAGCTTGATTGGGCGAAACGTTACGCTTCATCGCTCACCGATTAGGCCCAGAGCCTATAAATTTACGCTGGGCGACTTTTCAAATGTCGGCCTGCTCGGCGATTCTGAGCAATAGCCTCACCTGAACGTTTATAATCTGCGATATAACCCAAATATATCCCAAATATCCCAAATCGGGTTTGGGATATATTTGGGTTAATTGGGATAAACACAATTTAATGGCGTCAATGGCGCGCCCAAAACAAAGTTGTAAACAATATGGAAATTAAAGTTGTTCGAAGTAAAAAGCGAAAAAAAACCGTCAGCGCCCGTGAAGTCGATGGGGTGTTTGTGGTCCAAGCGCCGGCTGATATGGACGATCAAGACCTACAGCCCATTATCGAGAATTTACAGCAGCGCTGGCAGAAAAAGCAGGTTAAGGTCGATCTCGACGACCAATCTCTGCATCGTCGCGCCCAGGAATTGAACCGGGAATATTTTGGGGGCAAGTTAAAGTGGGAATCGATAAAATGGGTGACTAATCAGAACAGCCGATTTGGCAGCTGCACCCCGGCCAGGGGTACCATTCGCCTCTCGCACCGGCTGGCGACAATGCCCGCCTTTGTGCGAGACTACGTCCTTATCCATGAGATGGCCCACCTATTGGAGGCGAACCACGGCCCTAAATTCTGGAAATTGGTGAATCGCTACCCCAAAACAGAACGCGCGCGAGGGTATTTAATGGCTGTCGGCCTGGAAGAGCTAGACGATTAAGACATAAAATGGGGATCGCGCTCTTTAAGTAAGGCCAGCCCCTTGTCCAACGTGATCTTGGGTTTGAAGTCGAGCAGTTCTTGAGCCTTTCGGGTATTGGCCACCAGGTTTGACACGCCGCCGGAAATGGAAGGGCTAACCACCACTTTGGCCTTCTTGCGAGTGACAGCCTCTAAACAACTTATTAACTGGTTGATGGTGGTGCTCACCCCGGTGCCAATATTAATAATTTCGCGATTAATGCCGTCGGCTGTGGCGGCTGTAATCAGGGCTTCGACGACATCGTCAACGTAAATATAGTCTCGGGTTTGGGCCCCGCTGCCGTAAATCACCAGCGAGCCGTCTTCCAAGATTTGACGCATGAATTGCGGGATCACCGGCGGATGGGTGGGAGGCAGCGACTGGCCTGGCCCATAGCAGTTAAAAACCCTCAGCGAAACCGTTTCAATATTCCACAATTCACCAATCGTTCGTACGTAACTTTCGGCGGCTAATTTGCTGGCCGCGTAGGGAGAGGCCGGATGAGGCAATAACGCCTCATGCACCGCCCCGACTCGCTGTTCGCCATAAACCGCTCCCGAAGAAGCCAGAACCACCCGTTTAATGCCGGCATCGCGCAGCGCTTCCATAAGAGCGACTGTGCCGCTAACATTCGTTTTATTGTACTCTCGAGGATATAACACCGACTCAGGCACAGATACTCGCGCCGCCAGATGATAGACACAGTCAACTTTGTTGAGCAAACGCCACACTTTGGGTTTATCTTCTACATCGCCTCGCGTAAAATTGACAGCAGGATCAAGCCTGCCCGCATCCCCGGCGCTTAAATCGTCAAGAACACGCACACTATGCCCTCGATGCACCAAATTATTCGCCAAAGCTGCGCCAATGAAACCCGCTCCGCCTGTAATAAGAAAACGCATTCTATGTCCTTAAATACTAAATGAATAAAACTGGTTTTTTAAGGATTGAGTCAAGGGGGCAGCTGCCAGCTCAAGCCGTTCCGACCGCGCCTCGCTCCACTTCCCACGGATAGATAATCCAATCCGTCGTCTCTTCAGCAAAGAAATCAGGCGTTTTGTCCGGAAATTCATTCCGCTGGGATTTGTAATGTAAAACTACGGAATAAGGTTGCCCCCCCGCCTGCCGCACCCGTTCGGTCACGTTGACAATCTGCTTCCCCCGATCCCAAATATCGTCCACAATTAATACTTGCTGCCCTCGCAAAAAACTGTCAGCGGGAAATTGCATAAACACCGGCCAGTCCAGATCATGCTCTTCGTCTTCATAAAAATCGACCGAAGCCACCAAGACCTGCTTAATCCGCAACCGCTCGGCAATAATCGCCCCCGGCACAATTCCGCCGCGAGTAATGGCGATCACCAGATCAAATTCATAAACCTCCAATCGAGGCATAACTGTCCCGATCAGCTTAACTACATCATTCCAAGAAAGGTAAATTCGTTTGACATCATCCATAGATTAGCCTATCGCATATATGTAAACTGCCATTTTATGTATGTCAGAAATTAATCGGGAAGGATTAGGGGTAGCCCTGATCGCTCCCCGATCTAAATAGCTATTGATATAAAAATTTATTATAACACAAACAAAGGCTTGCAGCGAATTCAAGGGTAACGATCATCTTAAAACAAACGATTATTTTGGTCGGTCTCTAATTTACCGTAATAAAGGCTTTAATCTTCTCAAAAGTAGCCGGACCGATGCCGCTAACCTGGGTGATTTCATCAATCGATGAGAATCCGCCAATGCTATCTCGATAATCGATGATTCGCTGCGCAATGGCCGGCCCTACTCCAGGTAGGCTATCTAACTGTTCAAGCGTGGCCGTATTTAGGTTGATTATGCCGCCCGTGTCCGGAGCCGCGGCCAAACCACCACTACGACTGCTATCGGCAACGGCAACAACCGGCCCGCCCTGAACCGGCGGCGGCGGGCTCGCTTCATCGCGGCGCGGGATGTGAATCTGCTGCTGGTCTTGCAGTTCCAAAGCCTGATTAATTCGCTCCGGATCGGCTTCTTCGATAAAACCGCCGGCGGCCTCGATGGCATCCTTAATGATGCTGCCCGCCGGCAAAAAGTAAACGTCTGAATGGGCGACTGCGCCGGTCACATAGACTCTAACCGGAGCCGGCGTAGCTGTTGGTGTTGGCGTCGAAACAGCTTCGGTGGCGGTTGGCGCCGCCGCTTCTATAGGCAAAATTTCGATGGGAGCGTCCCCCGGCTGGTTCCAATAGAATATACCGGCCCCGCCAACAGCCAGCACTGACAGCACTCCAAATACAAGACTACGATGTTGATCAAGCCACGTCGAATTCATTACACTACTCCTGGTTCTAAAAGATGTTTTAATGGGTGGTTAAGGGTAAGTTAAAGGATACAAATCTAATTTATAGCTTGAAAAAGAGCTGGTCAATCTTGCTTAAGTAACATTTTACCACAAACTATTCAGTTGAACACCTACAAAATTAATCTTGGGGTTTACGCAATTCCAAGAGTCTACGGCTCGAGGCGCAAATACGTGCCCGTTTCACCGTTCGAAAGCCAAACGGCCATTTGCATCTGGTCCGTCTCATCCGGTTCAAACACAATCTCCGAAGTGATGCCAAAACCGTTGTTGATCACAAATTTACCCTCGCCGGCCGCCAGCAGCCGCCATTGGTAGGGGCCTCGTGTGGTCCAAAACGTTCCATCCTCTCGCCGTTCAACCTGCCAGCCCGTTTCATACTCCCCGACATAATCGGCCACCTCGGCCTCTGAAACGGTCTCCGCCAGCGGCTCACGAATGCCGGGCAACGCCTCCATAAAATCATCCCATTGGGTCTTATAATACTCTGCCGCTTCGACATCCAGATCATACAACAACTCGATAAAGCGATAGCGTAGGCTGTTAGCAAAACCGAACGAGATAGTGCGATTGGTCAGCAGCACCATTCCGGCGTTGGCTTCGGGGACCATGACCAGCAGCGACTTGAAACCCAATACATCGCCGTCGTGCCAGAGCATTTCGACGCCCTCGTACTCTTCGATGAACCAGCCCATACCATAGTTAAAATCTGGCGTAATTTCGATTTGCGGCTGCCAGGCTTCGGTCAGATTTTCGGCAGAGACAACACGAGTTCCGGTCTGACTAACGCCTTGGTTAAGCTGCATCAGTAAAAATCGAGCCAGATCGACCGCGCTGGCGTTGACCGCTCCAGCCGGCGTAATGCCGGTATCGGCGTGGTAATAAGTGGGTACGACCTCACCAAAGAGAGTGAAGTCGTGCGGCGTCGCATGGTTAGGATTGGCCTGAGCCGCGTCAACAAAGAGGGAAGCGGTCTTCATACCGGCCGGTTCGAACAGGCGGAGGCGCAGTAAATCGGCGTAGGCAGCATCCAAGTTACCGGTCGCTCCTCCGGCTGCCAGCGCGGCGACGTAACCTGCGGTAGCGACGATCTGGTTGTTGTAGTGAAAGTGGCGGCCCGGTTCTTCATCCAAAGGCAGTTCGGCCAGTGAGGCCATTGTCTGTTCGGGCGTTAGGCCCACCCCGCTCCATTCCAGATCGGCCCGCAGGACGCCACTGGACATATTCAGCAGGTCACGCAGCCGAATCTCGGAGGTAAGATCGGGATCGGCCAGGGCAAAATCGGGCCAAAGGTCGCGCACCGGTTGATCCCAGGCCAACACCCCATCATCAACCAATGAGGCGATCATGGCCGCGTTCATGGCCTTCGTGGTTGAGCCGACGGCAAAGACCGTCTGCGACGTAATCGGCTCGTCGCGGCCGAGTTCGCGCACACCGAATCCCTCGGCCAGCACAATCTGATTATCCCGCACAATCGCCACAGCCACGCCGGGAATGCCGAAATGTTGGCGGGTTTCTTCAACGGTGGTGGAGAAGTTGGCCAGCCACTCCGGGGTCAGCGGTTGGACTTCCGGGGCAGCGACCAAAGACGGTTCGGTCGTCCCGCCCCCGGCCAACAGGCGACTAGCCTCGGCCTTTGTAGGTATAACCAGCATCTGGCCGGGCAGCAGAACACCCGGCGAGTCGATGGCGGCGAATCGGCTGTCCGTCGCGGCCGCGTTGTTAGTCGCCCGCCAAATGGCCGGCCAGTCCGCCGGATCGCGGTAGTATTTGTCGGCCAGACGGGGCAGGGTGTCTTCGAGTTGGGTGGTGTAGGTAAGGGCGGGGCTATCGGCAGAGGCACCGGTTATAGTTATAAACCAAATGAAAAAGATCAAAAAAAGCAATTTCCGCATAGGATAAGCTGCTCTACTAAATTTAGCGTAAGCCATTTTGCTTATAAATATAGGCATTTATGCGGAAATGACGAAATTTAAAGAGTAGTTAAAGGATATAGAAAATATCGTCCACCTGGCCGAAGGTAAAATAATTTTAACACTGTTATAATAGTAGGTGGCTAAAATGAAAAATTATCGCTAGCTCCGATGAACTCGCGATTTGGCTTATTTTTAGCTATTTTGCGTATTGCCTAACGACATTAACCTATGTTAAAATACATGCGTGACAACCTTCACAATATCGACCAAAATGCCACCCAAAACTGCCGACAGATAGAATGGCCTCATTTTTGAATGTCTTAGCGCGTTCAGATGAGGTCATTTTCTTTGGATAGAACCAGACAACCTATACCATTTATCTCACCTTCAATAAATACCCTTCAAACTCACTGAATAAATTTTAGCACTTTTTGTATGGTATAGATCTGTCTTATAACTTGAAATTATTTTGGGAGAACTAATGCCAAATCACGACCTATCTCATCCTAATTGCCCAGTTATTCAAACATCTGCTGGTATTGACCTGCCCCCACAGGTTAAAACTGTACTGCAGGCCATATTTTCAGGTTTTCAGCGCATTGCCGTCGAGGCTAAGCTCGATGGTGGTTATAGCGGCAGTTACGTTTATCGCGTCAGGTTAATTGAAGTAGACCATGGTGATGAATTAGCTATTGTTAAAATCGCACCGGGGAGCTTGATTGACCAAGAGCAACAAGCCTACCAAAAATGGGTCGAGCGTAAACTGCCGAATACGGCTGTAATTGATGTTTCCTCTGCGTTATCAGAAGATGGTCTATGGAAGGGGATACGCTACAGTATAGCCGGGGGCGGTGTTTTTAAGGTGCAAAGTTTATTTGATTATTATCAAACAGCTGATATTGAAGATACGGCGCACGTCATAAAAACACGTCTCTTTGAAGTTTTAGGACGACGTTGGTGGTCAAGAAATCGAACAGAAACTTCTTTTCAAATGCAAACCAATTATGACAATCTGCTGCCACTCAACCTTATCGTCAAACAGATCGAGCCACCCCCTCAGGTTGAGCCAATCTTAATAACAGGAGATGATATGGCCTCACCTCCGATTGTTTCTAACGGCGCTTGGGTGCAACTCAAAAGATTTGTAGTTACCAAAGTAAATCCAGGTGATGGCAAAATCACGCTCAACCTGCCTACCACAACCAATGATGGTTTTTCACCTTCTTTCCGTGTTAGATTGACCGGGGTTGAAAACTTTACTGACTATCAGGTTGGCCAATTAATTGAAACTATGCAAGGGCAAGTTGAAGCCACTCGTCACAGCTTATTAGAAAGCTACGTCCGGCAGGCGTTTGGGGAGACAATTGATCCGGCCACAACTCAACTGCCGCTAACCCCTAATCCTGATTTCTCATCTGCTTTATTACTACCCAATCCTTTAAAAACCTATCAACACCTTCTCCAAAATTTTGTCGAGGTCAGAATATCCACGGTTCACGGGGATCTAAATTTTGAAAATATCTTAGTAGACCCTCAAATACGCGATTTTATTTTGATTGATTTTGTAACAGTTAAGCAAGGGCACGTCTTACATGATCTGCTTCGCTTAGAGACGGAGGTGGTGATCAAACTTATCCCACCCCTTTTGCAGCAGGCCACCCTGCCCCCAGAAACGATATTTTTCATTTACGAACAACTATATCTCGTAGCCGAAACGGATGATTATTCACCTAACTTACCTGAACCGACATTGAGCAAACCGTTTACAATATTACGCCTGATTCGTCAAATGGCTCGCAGAAGCCTGTTTGATTTTGAGAATTGGGATGAGTATTATCGTAGTTTAACAATTTACCTGTTAGGAGCCTTGAAATATGAAACAGTGCGAAATTCTCCTTTGGCTCCATTACCGGCTCAAACGGCCTTTTGGGGCGCGGCGGCGGCTCAACAACTGCTCCAAACGCCGCCCGATGTTCGCCAAACACTAGGAACGCTAAACAGTAACCAAAGTAGCTCTATCAGCGACATTGAATCGCCGTATGGCACAATGCGCCCGGACTCGCACTTTTACATTGAAAGAATGGTCGACACGCTCTGTTGGGATCGATTAAAAGCGCCTCAACCCAGTACCATCTTTATCCAGGCGCCTCGACAAATGGGCAAAAGTTCGCTGCTGCAGCGAGTCATCAAACAGGTTAAAGATACCGGAAGTAAAAAGGTGGTTTTCATCGATTTCCAAAGGTTTCCGGAAGACTACCTTAAAGATGAGGCGGAGTTTTTTAAGGAATTCTGTTTCATGATTGGTGAAAGCTTAGACCTGACCGACGCCATCGAGCAATACTGGCGGGGAAGACGCGCTCATATATTGAACTGCAGCCGCTATATTTCAAAATACATTATGGCTAAATTGGATCAGCCGCTAGTATTGGCGATGGATGAAGTTGACCGGATGCTATTTAGCCCCTTCCGAACCAACTTTTTTGGAATGCTGCGTACCTGGCACAATGATCGGGCCTTTGACGACAGTTTCGCCAAACTGACGTTATTTTTAAGTAGTTCTACCGAACCGT
>JAGRCC010000692.1 GCA_020433785.1 Anaerolineae bacterium | reverse complement strand
TGATAACTTCTTTGCCCTGGGCGGCGACTCCATCCTCAGCATGCAGATCGTGTCGCGTGCCTATCAAGCCGGGCTGCGCCTGACCCCCCGCCAAATGTTTGCCCATCAAACCGTGGCCGCGCTGGCCGAGGTGGTTGATGCGGCGGCCGGCCCGACCGCCGAGCAGGGGCCGATTAGCGGCGCTGTGCCGCTAACGCCGATTCAACGCTGGTTTTTTGAGCAGGAATTTACCCGGCTGCACCATTGGAATATGGCCCTTCTCCTTGAGGTTGAGGCCGGCCTGAACCCAAAGCGGTTGGCTGCGGCCTGGCAGCATGTAATTCGCCACCACGATGCTTTGCGGCTGCGCTTTCGCTACGATGAAACCCGCCGCGAGTGGCAGCAGTTCCACACCGGCCTTGAGAGCGACGCACCGTTGGCGGCCACGTTCACCTGGATTGACGGCTCGCGTTGGCCCCAGGCTGAGCGCCAAACGCATCTCCAACGGATCGCCGCCGACCTGCAAAGCAGTCTGCATCTGGCCGATGGCCCGCTCATTCGGGCGGTTTTCTGTGATGGTGGGCCACACGCCTCGCCACACCTGTTGATTGTAGCCCATCATCTCATTATCGATGGCGTATCCTGGCGTATCTTGCTTGATGATTGGCACACCGCCTATAGTCAACTCAGCCACAATCAAGCCGTTCACCTCCCGGCCAAGACGACCGCCTTCAAACACTGGGCCGAGCAGTTGGTCCGCTACGCTCGCTCAGAAACGCTGCGCCCAGAGCTGGCCTACTGGCTGGCTCTCGACCACCCCTCGCTTGTCCCGCTGCCGGTCGATGCTTGGCCGGAACGAGGCTCAGGCCAAACCCTACCGCCCAACAGCGAGGCTTCAGCCCAAACCATCACCACCCACTTGACCCCCGCTGAGACCAAGGCGCTGCTGCATCATGTTCCCCTGGCGCACCACGTTCAGCTTAACGCGAGTCTCCTCGCGGCGCTGGCCCACGCTTTAGGGCAGTGGGTAACTGAGGCCGGATCGGCCGATCCGGCCAACGAGACCGCTGTACTGGTTGACGTCGAAGGCCACGGCCGCGAGGAGATTATCGCCGGCGTCGATCTGTCTCGAACCGTGGGCTGGTTCACCACCATCTATCCCATCCTGCTACCGCTAACGCCATCGCAGCCGCCGGTTCTGGCCCTAAAAGCGATTCAAAACCGGCTCCAACAGACGCCTAACAAAGGTATCGGCTACGGCCTTGGGCGCTATCTGGCCGCTGATCAAGCGGTGACAGCGGCCTTACGGGCGCAGCCTCAGGCCCAGATCAGTTTCAATTATTTGGGCCAGTTTGATAGCCAAGAGGCGGATCGGCCTTGGAGGATGAGCGCCCTTTTTCAAGAGTCGCTGGGGCCGGTGCGCAGTTTGTCTGAGAAGCGCACCCATCTGCTGGAGGTCAACGCCTATATTTCCGGCGACCAGTTGGTCATCGCCTGGACCTTTAGCCGCAATTATCACCGCTCAACCACAATTGAGCGCCGGGCGCGGACCTTTATCGAATTCCTGCAAGCGCTAATCGCCTCGCTTAACCAGGACGCCCTGCCACTTGCGGCCGGCTTCGCGCTGACGCCGCCGGACCGCCTCACCCTTCAGCAGCGCCTCAAACAACATCCGCCGGTGGCAGAGATATACCCGTTGTCGCCGCTGCAGGCCGTGATGGTAGACCACATCCGCCAAACACCGGCCACAACAGCCTATCACGTCCAGTGGACTTGCACCATTGAGGGCGACCTCAACCTGGCTGCCTTCCGGCAAGCCTGGCAGCAGACCATCGCGCGCCATCCGGCTTTACGCACCCATTTTGTTGAGCACGGTTTGGCCCAACCGGTGCAGTTAGTTGCCCCCCAGGTCGACCTGCCCTGGTCCGAACTCGACTGGCGCGACCTGACGCCTGACCAACAGCAAAAGCAGTTAGCCCACGCTTTACAGGCCGACCGCGACAACGGCTTCGATCTAACCCGGCCCCCTTTGCTGCGGCTGACCCTTATTAAACGTGCGGCCCAAACCTACACCTTCATGTGGAGCCATCATCATCTACTGCTCGACGGCTGGTCCGCCACCCTGCTCTGGCGCGACGTGGCCGCCAATTATCAGGCGCTTTGTTTAGGGCAGCCGCTGCCTGCTCGGCCCGCGCCCCCCCGCTATAGTCAGTACATCAGCCATCTGTATCACCAGCGCCGGCTAGAACAGGCCGTGCGGCCGCCGCCGACTCGGCAGGAAGCAGCCGGACCCTACGCCCAGCAGCAGTTTTATGTACCGGAAGCCATAACCACGCCGCTGAAAACCCTGGCCCGCCGCCATCATCTAACCCTGAACACCCTTATCCAGGGTGCCTGGGTGCTGACCCTGCACCGGCTGTCGGGCCAAACCACCGTCAGATTTGGCGTTGTCGTCTCGGATCGCCCCCCGCATTTACCCGGCGCCGAGGCGATGGTCGGCCTCCTGCTTCAGCTTGTGCCCGGCCAGGCAACGGTGACGCCCACGGCCCAACTTATCCCCTGGTTGGTCAGTCTCCAGGCCCACCAGGCCGATTTACGCGAGCAACCCCCCGCGCCAACCATCGCTGCTAACACCTTTGAAACCCTTCTGCGCTTCCAAAACTACCCCCTTGACCCCGATTGGCCCCACATCCTGGGCGCAGACGTCCAGCTTAGCCAGGCCACCTGGCTCGACCCCTGGCCCTACCCCCTAAACGTTGAAATCATCATCGACCCCCAACTCCGCCTCCTCCTAACCTATGACCAACAGCATTTCAAACCACAGATAATTGACCGCCTCCAGACCTGGTTCCAAGCGTTCATCCAAGCTTTTATCAACACCCCCCATCAAACTTTAAACCACGTATTACATAGCCCAACATAGAAACCAGGGTTTTCTCTCGCAAACCATCTCCACCGGCAACGAACGTTTGATGAATACGTTGGTTACCGGCCCGACCAAAACCCTGGTTTCTCGGCTTCAATTGACCTCTCCAATCCCCAATCTCCAGTCTCTAATCTCCAATCTCCAGTCTCCAATCTCCATTCTATACCTAAGTCCGGTTGTCAGGCATTGATAAGGTGTGTTAAAATAGGGGGTAGAGGGGTAGGTAGTAGGGATTAGGGGAAAAGCCTCGTCCCATCTACAAGAGCAAGAAAATAAGACCACACCCACCACACCCACCATCTCTCCACCTTCATAATTCACAATTCACCATTAATTATTCACAATTCATTATTCATCCCTCATAATTGCTTATGACCGACGCCAACACACTCCTGCAACGGCTCCGCCGGAGCCTGCATATTCTGGAACAGCGGCAGGCTAAACTGGGCCTCGACGCCCCGGCCAGCCTTGTCCTTGAAATTGAGGACCACGAAAAGGCCATCACCCTCACCGAGCAACTCGCCGCCGGCCATCTAACCGAGACCGCCTGGCGTAAGCAGCTTCAACCGCTGCTGGTCACCATCGAGGAGCGCCAGGCCACCGAGGCAGTCAGCGCCCTCAATATCGGCGGGGTGAACTTTAGCAACGTCAGCGGCAGCACCATTACTGTGGGGAATATCGACGCCAGTGTCCACGCCGGGGGCGATGTGGTGGGTGGTAACAAGACGACTCAGTCCGCCGAAGGCAGCAACATTGCTCAAGCCAGTCACGGCGGAAACGCGACGGTCAATGTGACCGACCTGCGCGGCCAGCAGGTGAGTGGCGACCAGTACAACGCCGGACGTGATGTCAACATCAACCAGTCTAAAAAAGAGTCACCTGTATGGCGTGCTTGGTCAGTGTTTTTGGGAATAGTCACGATAATTGGGGTTATCATTGCGCTGTTTACCGTGCCTCAATTCAACGCCTTCGTATTTCCTGAACCAACAGTAACACCAACACCTTTACCCGTTACCCCCGCCGCTGAAGGCGAAAGCCTAATTGTCATTGCTGCCTTTTATGAACCTACCAATGGCAAAAAAAGCGAGCCACATAGACAAATTAAGCAGGCTATAAAAGAAGCTGCCGCCAAGGAAGGGCTGAACAATCTGCGAGTTGAAGTCGAACCAACTATCCTTACCGGCGACCAACCTGAAGAGGCCAAAGCGTTAGGCTCCGCCTACAATGCCGAAATGATCATTTGGGGAGAAGATACCGGGTCGAAGGTATGGGTTAATTTCTACAACCTGAAACAACCTGATTTCGATGCTGCTGACGTCTCCATAATTGAAACCAACCGTACCGAAGTTGTTAATCCCAGTGCCTATGGCAAATTTATTGTGGGAGATTTACCGAAACAACTGACCTTTTTAGCCTTCTTTGCCGTTGGGCAATCGTACTATAGTAATGAACAGTACCAACGGGCGGCTGAGGTTATTGAGGCAGGTATAACAGCCGTTGAGGAGCCTGACAGTGATATTAATCCTGATGGACTAGCCGAGGCTTACTTCCGATTAGGCTGGTTGTATGAAGCCTTAGATGATCCGCAAACGGCCAATATTCGATATACTTCTTCGGTAACTTTGGCTCCGTCGTTAGAAGTTTATAACAATCGAGGCAATACTTACGCTAATTTAGAGCGATACGATGAGGCTCTAGCCGACTACACCGTAGTGATCCATATTGCCCCAGACTTTGTCCCTGCCTATAACAATCGGGGCCTTACTTATCATGATCTAAAGCAGTACGATAAAGCTCTGGTAGATTACAGCAAAGCGATTCGTCTCAACCCAGTCAATGCCGTTGCTTATTACAATCGGGGCAACACTTACGCTGCTTTAGAGCAGTACGATAAAGCTCTAGCCGACTATACCAAAGCCATCCATCTCAACCCAGACGATGTCGTTGCTTATTACAATCGGGGCAACACTTACGCTGCTTTAGAGCAGTACGATAAAGCTTTGGTAGACTACAGCGAAGCGATCCGCCTTGACCCGGACTTTGCCGTTGCCTATTATGGTCGAGGCGACACTTATGCTAAACAGGATAAATTAAAGCATGCCATTAAAAATATTGAAATAGGTCTCCAAGTTGATCGGAATCCCAACACTCATCAATGGGCAGAAAAAAAACTAACCGACCTAAAAGCTCAACTAGAAAATCAATAGCAATAAAGATACACAAGTAATCTCTTAGGAGAACTAATGCCAACCCTAACCCCCCAAGCCTTTGTGGCCAAATGGAAAAACGTCACCCTCAAAGAACGCTCTGCGGCGCAGGAGCATTTTATCGATGTCTGCGGCCTGGTGGGCCACCCCACACCCGCCGAGGCCGACTCGACCGGGCAGAGCTTTACCTTTGAGGCCGGGGCCGAGAAGCAGCGGGGCGGGCGCGGCTTTGCCAATGTCTGGAAGCGGGGCCATTTTGCCTGGGAGATGCGGTTAGATTTAACCCATCAAAAACTCGATAAAGCTACCCTCGACGCCTACGGCAACCTATCGATGGGAGTAAAAGTTGAATAACGAACCGACCTTTCAAGATTTACTCGGTGACTTTTCCGACGAAGTATTTGTTGGACGCACCGAACAACTAGATCTGTTTGAGAAAGCCATAACTGCTGCCCGGCCCCTTTTCTTAATCTTGGCTGTTCACGGCCAGGGCGGGGTGGGAAAAAGCACTTTATTAGAACAGTTTCGTCATACCGCCCACAACCACAATGCATTGACGGCACTAACCAATGAAGATTATCCCTCTATTCTCACAACGTTAGAGCAGTTGGCCCACGATTTGGAAGACGCTGGACATCCTTGTCCTACGTTCAAGGAAAATTATCACCATTACCAGGAACTCAAAGAACAAGTAGATGCCGACCCCAAAGCGCCTACGGGCATGTGGGATTTTGCTCTGCGCAGCGCCGCCAAAATTAGTATGAAGAGTTTGCGCCGCGTTCCCATTGGCGGTGAGGCAGCGGAAGTGTTGCTTACGCCGGAGGCAGAAGAAGTGGTGGCCGACCAGGTCAGCGCAATGGCCAGCTACGTGGCCCAAAAGTTCAAGAAAAAAGATGATCGCACCCTGCTGCTGGACACTACCACAGAATTAACACGCACTTTTCTGGTGGACTTAAACGGTTTGGCCCAACACCAGCGGATAATCCTATTCTTTGACACCTATGAAAAAACAGCGCCCTACCTGGATGATTGGTTACGGGGCCTACTTACCGGCAAATACGGCCAATTTAGTAGCCGAATTTTATTTGTTATTGCCGGGCGCTATCCGCTAGGCCAAAACTGGACGCGATTTCAGCGGGCTACGCGGCAAGTGGAACTATCCCCGTTTACCGATGCCGAAGTGCGTGAATATCTGGCCCAGGCCGGCATTACGGATGATGACCAGGTTGATGAACTGATCCGATTATCGGAACGGCTGCCGGTGTTACTGGCCTTGCTAACGTCTGTACCCGGTAATTTATCCGGTGAAGTCGCTGAAGACGCCGTTGAGCGCTTTCTGCAAGGGGTTACCGAAGACCAGCGCCACGCGGCCTTAGCCGCCAGCGTATCGCGCTTTTTCAACGAAGATATTCTGACGGTGATTTTGGGCGAAGAAGTAGCACAGCCCTCTTTTGATTGGCTGAGCACCGCCCATTTTGTCCGCACCGCTGCCGGGAGCTGGCGTTATCACGATGTCGTTCGTAATTTGATGCAGCGCTATTTGCGCATGCGTTCCCTCAAACACTGTGTTGATATTCATAGTCAATTAGTCAATTATTATAAAGACCGAATGATAGCCCTCAATTTACCGGCTGAGCGCCAGGTGCAAAATGCCACGTGGCGACAACTATATAACGAGTACATTTATCATACTCTCTCACAGCAACCCACAGAAGGATTGGACGAATTTTTTAACCAGTTATTACATCATCTTAGAATTCCAAATGAGGAATTTTTGGACGATGCGCAGATGAACATCTGGTTAAAAGATCACTATCTAATATTGAGTCAAGCGCATGATGAGAGCCAGAATGCACAACTCACCCGATGGGTAGAGGCAATGGTTGTTTTCGTAAATCTAACTGATAAAGACACCTATAGCTCTACTGAAAAACAGTCTGTTCTTCAGTGTTTTTACTTAATGTCCGAATATGAGAGTATTGAACCGCAGGCCAAAGTTAATGTCCTGTTGCGTTGTGCTACTCTACAATATAATAGCAATCCAGACCAGGCAATCTTCGATCTAACCCGAGCCATCGAACTCCAACCTGAGAATGGCGATAACTACTACTGGCGAGGTCTCGCCCACCGTGAGGCTAAGGACTACCCTGCCGCTCTTGAG
>JAGRCC010000691.1:3267-8786 GCA_020433785.1 Anaerolineae bacterium | reverse complement strand
GCTTTCAAACTAATCTCAGTATAGCGTTGAAAACGATTTAGAAATGGTTTTTAGCCGGGTTGGGCGGATGCCAATTGAGCCAATTGACTGGTCAGGTCCACCATTACGGCTTGATATTTTTGGACCGCATCAGAGGCGCTTTCTGCGGCCACATTATCGGCCAATAACCGCAGCGCGGCTTGGGCGGTGCCGGCCAAAAGATAAACAACGATTTCCAAATCACCGGCAACCGCTTGATATGTCAAGGGGCGAAAATCGTGTAATATCTGAACGGCCTGTGTTGACAGCCTGGCAATTTCAGTTGAATAGTCACACAAGGCCAGATGATAACCGTTGACGGCCGCCAGAGCATCATCGATGCGCCCGGTTGAGATATCTTGGTTTGACCATTCGACCAAGGTATCTTTGAGGTGGGCCATTTGCCCGATGCGGCCGGTGACATCTTGCCAATCCAACTTATCAACCTGATGGTCTAAACTGAGCTGCATACAGGCTTCGGCCAGGGCAGCCGCATGAGCCGCCATAAGGGCAATAACCGGGCCGGTCATTGGGTAGTATTGGTCGCTCACAGCATCAATATATTGGCGTACGGTTTTGTTGGTAAGTTGTGCTTCCATAACGTGCTCCTGTTGCGAATGTAAGGTGGGTTGATGAAGGTGGTCTAAAGCTTAAGAAAGCTAATGAATGTCCTGATTCTACCTGACTACGCTAACAAGCACAAATAAGTTAGTAAAGTCAAAGCAGCGTTCAGCTATCAGCCGTCAGCTATGTGACTGTCACCTGACTTTATGCATTCAACTGCGTAACTTCTGTAAGAAAAAGCTGATAACTGATAGCTAAGAGCTGAATGCTTACAGATTAAATTTTCAATATAGTGACATTTGTCTATAGACCTAAATAAAATTATCAGCTATAATGTTGTGGCTCAGGCAACGAAACCTTAACAGCTTAATTGTGGGTGCAAATTAGAGGTTTTGGGAGGAAACTCTATGATGGATGATAAGAACATTCCCCGCGTGCTGTACGTGGAGGACGAAAAAGATTTGCGAGAGCCTATCTCGCAGATGTTGGAATTCTTAGGTTATGAAGTCGATTGCGCGATTAACGGGGCGGAAGGCGTACAAAAGGCGGAAAGTTGGCAGCCGGATTTTATTTTAATGGACATCCGTATGCCGAAAGTGGACGGCTTCGAGGCCACGCGCCGGTTACGCAGCAATCCCAATACAAAGGCCATCCCAATTTTTATTCTATCGGCGTATGATGATGCCAAAACCCGGGCTTCGTGCCGGGAAGTTGGCGCGGATGGTTTTTTCTCCAAACCAGCCGATATTGAAAAGATCGACGCCACGATCCGGCGAACGCTGGGGATGGTGGGGTAGGTGGTTGGTTGGTTAGTTAGTTAGTTAGTTGGTTAGTTGGTTGGTTGGTTGGTTGGTTAGTTAGTTGGGTAGTTAACTAGTTGAGTGGCTGAACAGTTGATAGATCAAATAGATGGGTGATAGTTGGTTGGCTAGCCGGTTAGTAGAGGTAGGATAGATACTGGTTTTCTTAGCCTTAGCCTCAGCCTTAGCCTTAAGAAAATGGAGGATTTTCTTTCCCAATCCTCGTCTCAATTTGCCTCAACTATCACCGGCAAAACGAAACTGAAGCGTGTGCCGTGCCCGAGTTGGCTGTCAACCCAAATCTGGCCTTGATGCGCCTCGATGATGCGCTTGGCGATGGCCAAGCCTAAGCCCGCCCCGCCTGTTTCCCGGCTGCGGCTTTTTTCCCCCCGAAAGAATTGATCAAAAATGTGCGGCAGGTCCTCCGGATCGATCCCCTCGCCGGTGTCTTCAACATCCACTTGAACCCCCTGCGGGACCAATTTAGTCACCAAACAGATAGTGCCGGTTTCAGGGGTGTGCCGGATGGCATTTTGGACCAGGTTGAAAACGACACGCTGCACTTTATCAAACTCCGCCATAATCATCGGCAAATCTTCATAAAAAATCGGCTTGAGCGAGACATTTTTGTTTTGAGCCTGCTGCTGCATCGACTCCAGGATGTCGGACAGCATGTCATTAAGATTAACCGGTTCCAGCCGAAGCTGCACCTGTTCGGCCTCTAATTTTGATAGATCAAACAGATCGTTAATTAGATTAGATAGGTTTTCCGTTTGCGACCGGATATTGCTATGATAACGCTGGACCATAGCCGGATCGGTCACGACGCCATCGGCCACGGCCTCGATCATGGCTCGAATGGAGGTTAGCGGCGTACGCAGATCGTGGCTGACAGCGGCGATGAGATCGCGGCGGGCCTGCTCCATCTCTTTTTGGCGGGCAAAGGAGCGTTGTAGTTCATCAGCCATCATATTGAACGCTTCAGCGACGTCGGAAAGTTCGTCGGCCTCGTTTAGATCGACCCGCACGGAAAAATCGCCCAGCGCCACCTGGTGCGCTCCCCTTTGCAGCAGCCACAACGATCGAGTGATACTACTGGCCAGCAAATAGCCGAATGAGGCGGAAATGAGCGCCGCGAAGATCAGCAGCAGCCCTAATAACAAAAAATCGTGGGTTGAAACAAACATAAGTCTCGATGTAACGTAAATATTGAGGATGGCGATAATAATGCCCAGGCTGTAGGCCAATAAAATTTTATATTTGATACTGCGCAGCCATTTTCGACCCAGGGCAAAAACGAGATAGCCGCCCAACAATGACGGCAAACTGGACGTCATCAAAAATTGGATCAGGTCCTTCAGATCGCTGGATGGGGCCTGCATCACGTAAATCGCGATGGCCAGGGCCACCAAAAAGGCGACGCCTAACCCCACCAGCAGCGGCCAGAATTCGTGCATTTTATATTTGAGCGTCAAAGTCATCGATCCATAGCAAACTTATAACCAACGCCCCAAACGGTTAGAATATATTCCGGCTTGGTCGGGCGCGCTTCGATTTTTTCACGGAGCCGCCGCACGTGAACCGTAACCGTGCTGGAGTCGCCAAAAAAATCGTAGCCCCAGACGTGATCAAGGACTTGATCGCGGGTGAAGACCTGGCCGGGATGGTTCATGAAAAACCACAACAGATCAAACTCCTTGGCGGTTAGAATGACTTCGTGATCGTTAACCAAGACCTGGCGGGTGGTGGGATTAACGGTGATACTGCCGATGGTCAGCGGCTGAGCCTGAGTATCGACGGTAGCCTTGCTGCTGACTCGCCGCAGTACGGCCTTGACCCGCGCCACCAACTCTTTGGGACTGAACGGTTTGGTGACGTAATCATCGGCGCCCAGTTCCAAGCCGGTGATGCGGTCGGCTTCCTCACTTTTGGCGGTGAGCATAATAATTGGGATGTTATAATCCCCCTCGCGTAAAATACGGGTAATTTGGAGACCGTTGATGGCCGGCAGCATTAAATCGAGCACAATCAAATCGGGCGCTTTGCGCTCGATGGCTTGCAGGGCGGTCGCTCCATCGCCGGCCACTTCCACCTCGTACCCTTCTCGCTGTAAGTAAAGCTCGACCACTTCGCGGATATTCGGTTCGTCGTCAACAACCAAGATATGGAGTTTGTTAGACACAAGTAAAGTCCTTTGTAAGCGTTCAGCTCTTAGCTGTCAGCTATCAGCTTTTTTTTGCTAAGTTTTTTCGAAAAGGCCAGGTTACAGAACAATCTCGACAGCCTAAACGTTATATTTAGATAGACGTTACGCACTTGACATCCCATCATGTCATTTCGTAGCCGAAGGCGGAGAAATCCCTATAGCGTCTACTTGCCAACATCGTTCTCAGGGATTTCTCGTCGTTCCTAATGACATGCCAACTGCGTAAGTCCTAATCCGGACAAGCCGGAACCAAAAAGGATTTAACGCTAAAGGCGCTATAGGCGCAAGAGACGCAAAAGGATATATAAAAACGTTTGCGACTTTAGCGCCGTTTGCGTCTTTTGCGTTTAGATTCCCGGCCCCACTTCTTGCTTTTTTGGTCAGAAGTGGCTTGGTTAGAATACTATTTAGAGTTAAGGCTGGCGGCTGACGGCTGATAGCTGAACGCTTTCTTTTAGATATCTTCCGCCAGCAGCGCCTGAATAATTTCTTCCTGCTGATCGTACCGGCCTTCGCCGATATGAATGTGCCGCACGTTGCCGGCTTTATCGATAAAATATTTACTGGGCCAGTAGCGCTGGTTGAACGGCTTCTTGTAACTACGCCAGGTTTGCCAGTCGTTATCGATGGCAACGGCGTAAGGTACATCCAGACGCACCAACGACTCTTTGACATTGTCGAGGTCCTGTTCATAACCAAACTCAGGTGTGTGGACGCCAATGATAACCAGACCGTCATCGGCATACTTGTTATGCCATTCGCGCAGCGACGGAATAACGTGAATACAGTTGATACAGCCGAACGTCCAAAATTCGACAATCACCACTTTGCCGTGCAAATCGGCCAGTTTCAGCGGTTCGGAATTCAGCCAAACCTCGTTAAAGAGTTCAGGGGGGACGCCCTTGACATTTAAATCGGCCAGCAGTTGGAGCTGCTCGGCGGTTGGGGCCGGATTATCCTGGTTGATCATGGCTACCTCTTCTGAACCAACGGTCTGATCTTGAACAGTCTCTTCAACGACGACCGGCGCCGCCTCAGCCGGGACGGTCAGATTGGCCACCGCAGCCAAGTCATCGGGAATAAACAGGCGCTGGCCCACTTCGATCACGTCGGGGTTGGTAATGGTGGCGTAAGTGGTGTCTTCGACGGCTTTAGTATTGGTCGCTTCGACAATGGCTTGATAGGCCAGTGGGTCGCCGTAAAACTTATCGGCCAACTTGCTGAGCCAGTCATCGGCCTGCACGATATAGTCTTGGCCGCTGTCGCTGCCCTCAGGTGGTGGAGCGGCGGCCACGACCCCATAACCGATCAAGACCATTATGGCGACAAGCATCACGGCGACATTGGTTCGATTTAACATCAATTTCCCCTTTCCTTTGCAATTGAATAGTAAAACGATGGTGACATTGAGTTTAAAGGAGAAATCTTACGATTTTATTGCCAGAAATCATGCTCAACTTAAAGCGCAATAATTTCGGCTGAGTTGGTGTCCGTGTCGTAGATGGCGCAGGTGGGACTACCTTTCCAACCCAGAACCTCGCCGGGATTGACCCACAGGCAGTCGCCAAATCGTTCTTCCGTTTGCTCATGGGTGTGGCCGGAGAAAACGGCCTGGTAGTCGCCGGTTCGGGCCAGCGCCTGGGCGTAAAA
Organism: Anaerolineae bacterium; assembly: GCA_020433785.1. Next base: position 3,548 of record JAGRCC010000691.1, on the reverse strand, counting down.
CGGATAATGGGTAACAGCCACTTTGACGCCGTCAAACTCAAGCTCGGCGTATTCGCCGTGCAGTTTGAGGTTGGGGTACTGGGTTTTGGCGATATTCGAAATGGCAAACCGGTCGCCATCGCCGTTGCCAAAGACCACATGAACATCGCCATCGAACTCACCGCCAACCACCCGCGACGGAATCGGCGAGCAGAAGTCGCCGCAGAAGATCAGGCTTTTAACGTTGCGGCTTTTGAACACAGCCAGCGCTTTTTGAAGATTATCCAGATTATCGTGGATAT
>JAGRCC010000691.1:0-3250 GCA_020433785.1 Anaerolineae bacterium | reverse complement strand
AACCCCGATTAGCATGATTTACCTCTCCTTAAATAGTGAACTTTCTTAGCAATTCTATTAGGAATTTTATGAAATCACCGCCAATCGGCAAATGACCTCTGTTGTCAACCGTTTCATGAATATGGTATAATTAAGCCCACAAATTTTAACCGGAGATTGATTAGGTTGGGGCATAAACTTAAATTTGTTGTCTCAGATTTGCATCTTGGCGCGGGACATACCATTGACGGGCCGGCTCCCTTGGAAGATTTTACAGCCAGCCGAGAATTTATCGCTTTTCTCCAAGAAATTGGCCAGGAAGGTGATCGCGATGAACGAGAAATCGAGCTCATTTTCAATGGCGATCTGTTTGAGTTCCTGCAAGTTCCGGCAGTTGACAGTTATGATCCAACCCAAACTTATCCTAAAGAAGCCTATCTCGATTCGTCAGAAGAGGCCAGTATCAAGCGGTTAAAAATCATTGTGGAGGGTCATCAGGAAATTTTTAACGCCCTGGCTGATTTTATGCACAGTAACGCGCCTCAGCGGCGGATTACGATCATTAAGGGCAACCATGATGTCTGTCTGTTCTGGCCTGGTGTCAAAAGCTACTTACGAGAAGTATTAGGAGCATCGGGAGCCAGAGTCTCGCTGCTGCGCTTTGCCGACGAGTTTGTCAGTCGCGAAAAAATATACGTCGAACACGGCCACCAACTGGCTGAAAAGATGAACGGCTATCAAGACTCCTTCAATCCCCGATCCGCTGATGATCCGACTCAACTGTTCTATCCGGCCGGTTCTCACTTCGTTATCGACTTTTTCAACCAAGTCGAACCGGAGCGACCGTTTATCGACCATATTAAGCCGCTGACGACCCTCATTTGGTACGCCTTGCATTGGGATTTCGATTTTGCCGGCCAGGCGTTGGCCTGCTTTATTCGCAAAACTCCGGCCTTGGTGGTCAGTGATATGAATTATTGGCAGAACAATCCTATCGCTCCCGGCGGGTCGCTGCTGCAAGAACTGGAAGACGACGTTCAACGGAAAAAATTAGCGGAGCGCTACAAAACCGATGCCGTCTTCCGGCAAACGTTTCACCAGCAAATTCAACAGTATCTTGACGACGCTAATATCGATAATAAAGGGAACACGCCTATTTCACCGCCGGTGCCGGTGAGCGACAACCCCCTGCAAATGGGCCGAACCAATCAGCAGCAGCAGCGGACGATGCTCCAACGCGCGGCGGCGGAGATTGCCGAGCGGGAAAAAGCCAAAGTCATTATTTTTGGCCACACGCACGAGCCGATCGAAGAGCCATTAAGTAACAACAGCGTTTACATTAATACCGGCAGTTGGATCAGCGACTTGTCTAGGATTTCAAATAATATGTGGGAGGCCTTGTTTAACGGCGCAGCGCTGACGGAAACCATACCCAGCGATCTGGCCTATGCTCGCATCGATTACAATGAAGATGAACTACCCTGCGCCAAATTGTTATACTTTAAAGGCCAACCCCATGCCAAAAAAGCCGCCTCTCGGCCGGAGAAGTTGGCCGAACCGCCAAATTTTTTACGGCGAAATATGCGCCGCTTTATTCGTCGATTGGGGTCTGATCATTCATAATAGAAACGATGGGCGATTATGACGCTTGAACTGAACCAGGTAGCCCAACAGGTGAAGGCCATGGGCCGCAGTCTGGCCGAACAGCGGCCGCGCCTCGATGAAGAGTTAGCCCGGGCCCAAAGTTTGCTGCGTGAATTTTCAACCAACTACAGCGAACTGCATGATCGTATCCAGCGAGCCGAAAGAGCCCAGCAAAGCCAGCGCTTTGAGTGGGTGGGGGCCGCGCCGACTCAGGAAGCTCTGGCTGAGGTTTACCCGCTGCCCCCCTGCCCCGATCAGCTCACGGTCATCGCCAGCGACGGGTCCCAAATTCATCCCGATCCGCACGCCATTACGCTGTACTACCTGATCAACACCGGCTGCATCATCTACCGCCACGGCTCGAACAAAAAACCCGAAACCTATAATCCCAAACCGAAACTTTATTACGAACCGGAAGATTTGTTCGATGAACAGGGCCGGCTGATCTCTACCGGTGAAGTCAATGTCAAACGTGATCTGGCCGAACTTGAAGTTTTGACCAATTTGGGGCCGGCCTATGCCCAAACCGTGCCGGAACCGGTGGTGGCAATCATGGATGGTCAGATAACGCTGCGGGTCATCGACCTGCCGTTTGACCAGCAGCAAGATCGACAAGACGAATACATTGGCCTGCTTGACATCCTGCGCGAGACCAACGTTATTTTAGGTGGATATATCGACCGCCCGCGCAGCACCTTTGCGCTGTCGTTGATTTATCTGGCGTCGCTGGATATCGAGCAAATTAATGAAGAAAACCTGCGCCGCAACGCCTTTCGCACCCTGACCGATATTGAGCTGTTTAACTTTCTCGGTCCCGGTGAACGGAGCGCCATATTTACGGTGCGGGCGAAAGGGTTGGATCGATACACCTTGGCCGGGCACGCCATTCACTTTTTTTATTTGAACGTCAGCAAAAATCCGGCCTCGCCCCATTTGGCTCGAGTGGAAATACCGGCCTGGATTGCCGCCAACCGGCCGGCGCTCGATATCCTGCATGCCGCGATTGTGCGGCAGGCCGGCATCACCGGCGGCTACCCTTACGTGCTGGCTCGGGCCGATGAGCTGGCTGTAATCTCCAGCGAGGAGCGAGAAGCCGTCGAGATAATGCTGGCCGTGGAAATGCGCCAGCAGGGGCTGTCGCCGGAAATTTCTCTTAAACAACGCAACAAAAACGCCTATCGATTTGGGCGAGAAAGTTTTAGATTATGACCACAACATTACCTATCGGCTGGGTGTTACGAGCCAGCACGGTTGGTTTTACCGTCGGCTGCCGGGTGCTGCAACCCAGCGTGCCTCAATTCGGTGATTTGGTTAAAGTTCCTGTCTCCGACGGGATGAGCGTATTTGGCCTGATATACAATGTGCAAGTGCAGGATGATCCGGCCGTGCGCCAGCTTATCCTGGTCGGCGAGATGGAACCGGAAGCGGTACTCGACCAGCGCGAAAATCGGCTGGTGCCTATTGAAATCAGCGTGCTGGTGGTCGGCTACCAGCGCGACAAATTGATCTTTCAGGGGTTGCCGCCCCAACCGCCCTTAAGTTTGGACGTCTTGATTCTAGGCAGCGACGCCGACATCCGGGCCTTTACGAAAAGTTTCGATTATTTTCGGCTGGTGCTCAACTCGCC
>JAGRCC010000690.1 GCA_020433785.1 Anaerolineae bacterium | reverse complement strand
ATGGCGTCGGCCACGTTGGATTTACCGCTGCCGTTCGGCCCAACCACGGCGGTAATGCCCCGGTCGAAGACAAATTCAACTTTGTTGGCGAATGATTTGTAGCCTTGTAGTTCGAGTGCTTTTAGATACATATGGTACGTAGTACGTAGCGCGTAGGGCGCAGCCGTATTGATTTAACATTACGCCCTACGCATTACGCACTATCGGGTTAAAGTCTTATGGTCAGATGGTTAGATGTTGAGTGGACAGCAAATACCCAACCAGATGAGTATATCGAAATTTAGGGGAGAGTCAAAGCGGTTTGGGAGCGTTTATGGCGCAAAGAAGCACAACGGTCTGGAGCGTGAAAGTTATTTATTTTGGCCCTACCTGGAGGACAAAGCAAGCTTTGTCGCTCGACGATATTCACTAGCTGGATGACAAAGCAAGCTTTGTTGCTCCACGATATTCATCACCAGAGCAACGGGCCGAACACCCCGAAGCGCTATGAATTAGTTTGACTCCACTTACACTCCCCTTTATACTCAAGCCGTTAGATTAACCAGAGAGGGAGTGTCACACTGCCGTGATAGATATAACGCTTATGAAGAAGAGATACTTAGCCTGCCCCATCTGATGCGCTATCACTAAAGGAGACAACTAATATGTCACGTGTCTTGAATAAAGCTTTGCGTAGTAAGATTATGTCGGCCGAGGAAGCGGCGGCACTCATTCCAACCAACGTCAATGTGGGCATGAGCGGATTTACCGGCAGTGGCTACCCGAAGGAGGTTCCGCGCGCCCTGGCGCTACAGATTGCCCAGGCGCATATCGAGGGCCGGCCGTTTCAAATCGGGGTTTGGACCGGGGCGTCAACCGCGCCGGAACTGGATGGGGCGCTGGCTATGGCCGACGCCATGCGGCTGCGCTTGCCCTACCAATCTGAACCGGTAACGCGCAAGCGGATCAATGCCGGCGATATCGAGTATGTCGATATCCATCTCAGCCACGTGCCGCAATATGTCGGCTACGGATTTTTCGGCAAGCTCGATTTTGCCATTGTCGAAGTGACGGCCGTGCGCGAAGATGGCCGCCTTATTCCCGCCAGTTCGCTGGGCAACAACAAAACCTGGCTCGACCACGCCGACAAGATTATCCTGGAGGTCAACGCCTGGCAAAATGAAAAGCTGGAGGGGATGCATGATATCTTCTATGAGACTGCCGACCCGCCTAACCGCCAGCCCATTCCGATCATCCACGCTCACGACCGTATCGGCGTGCCTTATTTGCGCTGCGACCCCAGTAAGGTGGTGGCCGTGGTCGAAACCAACGACCACGACCGCAACTCGCCGTTTAGCCCGCCCAACGAGATTTCCAACCGGATCGCCGGCCACATTCTCGATTTTCTGGAACACGAGGTCAGCAAGGGGCGGCTGCCCGATCGAACGCTGCTCCCGCTTCAGTCGGGGGTAGGGAATATTGCCAACGCGGTGCTGATGGGGCTGCAAGAAAGTCGCTTTGAAAGTATGAGCGCCTACACTGAGGTTATTCAGGACGGTATGCTCGATATGCTGGATACGGGCACCCTGCTGTCGGCCTCGGCCACGGCCTTTTCGCTTAGCCCGGAGGCGCTGGAGCGCTTTAACCAAAAGATCGATTTCTATCACGACAAAATTATTTTGCGTTCGCAGGGCATCAGCAATCATCCGGAAGTTATTCGCCGGTTGGGGGTGATCGCCATGAACGGGATGGTGGAAGCTGACATCTACGGCAACGTTAACTCGACCCACATTATGGGCACCAAGATTCAGAACGGCGTCGGCGGCTCCGGCGATTTTGCCCGTAACGCCTTTTTGTCCTTCTTTATGACCCCGTCAACGGCGAAGGGCGGGGCCATCTCGGCCATCGTGCCGATGGTCTCGCACGTCGATCATACCGAGCACGACACCCAGATCATTGTCACCGAATATGGCCTGGCCGACCTGCGCGGCCTGTCGCCCAAGCAGCGGGCCCGCGTCATCATCGACAACTGCGCTCACCCTGATTACAAGCCGGCTCTGGACGAATATTTCCATCGCGCCCTGGCCATGTCGCCCGGCAAGCAGACGCCGCATCTGCTGGAAGAGGCTTTTAGCTGGCACACGCGCTTTATCGCCACGGATCATATGTAGGGCGGCTGGGCAAAGCGCATCGAAAACAACAGGGGCCTGCGTTTGTGCTGGCCTCTTTTTGTTTTAAGCAATGCTCCTCTGAAAATACGGTAGTCAGATATCAGTAGTCGGTAGTCAGATATTTTCATTGTCGCTGTCGTCTCATCTGAGACTATCTGGCTCCTCTGAAAATAGGTTTAGTAGGACAAATTGCTAATTTGTCCGGGTTGGGACAAGTCAGCGACTTGCCCTACTGTTTTCATTACCGCCGTCGTCTCAAGTGAGACTGTCAGACTACCTTGTGTGTAAACAGCTAATGGGAGGCAAGCAGCGTTTGATAAAGCCGTTCAGTATCCTCTGTGACCCGTTTCCAACTGTATCTATCGACGATACACGGGTGTAGCTCAGCGGCTGTCACTCGGTTCGCTTTGGAGGCGTTTAACATCAGTTGCAGGGCCATTGTCAGCGATTGCTGGCTGCCGGCGCGAAAGGTGTGTTGGTGCCCACTCAACACTTCTTGATGGGCCGGAATATCACTGGCTAACACCTTGACGCCAAAACTTAAGGCTTCTAATAAGGTTAGGGGTAATCCTTCTACCTCAGAGGCCGATACAAACAGATAAGCGTTGCTGTAGAGTTCTGCCAATGTTTGCTTGTACACGTATCCGGTAAATATAATCGACGCACCGTGGGCCAGACGGTGCAACTGATCAACATACGCGGCGGTGTGGCTTGAACCCCCGGCAATCACCAGCATTTTGTCGGTGTTAATACGGCGATACGCCTGAATTAGGGTATGATACCCCTTTTCCGGCGTCAAACGTCCGACGGTTAGAATATAGTTACCGGTCTTTAATCCCAGAGTTCGGATGTAATGGGGCGGCTGAGGAACAGCCCGATTAACGCCGTTAGGGATATATACCACTTGCCGTTGATACTGCTGCCGGTAGTACTGCTGAAGGGCACAGGATACAGCAATGGTTTGGTGAGGCAAATGTACCGCAGCCCATTCACCCGTCTTCAAAACGGTTTTAGCCACCGGCCCCCACTTAGCCCGCTGCCAGTCGGCTCCCTGGACGGTCACCACCGTTTTATGCCCGCACAGTCGGGGCAGCCACACCAGCAGCGAGGGCCCTAAAGCCTGGTAATGAACAATATCGTCCTCCATAAACAGCAGATGTAAGGTGGCCAGCGCTGTGTGAGATATCGTTTCTAAATGTTTGGTGTTAAGGCAGGGCAGGTGTCGCAAGGTGACCCCTTTGTATTGGCCGCGCTGTTGGCTGTAGTGGGGCCGGCAGTAAACCGCCACCCGGTAACCTAGCCTGGCCAGCCGCACGCTTAATTCTTCCACATACCGCTCGATACCGCCGTAGCTGGCTGGAATACCCCGCAGTCCCACGAAGGCGATGCGCGGAAAGGCCAATGGTTCTTGCTCATGACTGACCCGTTTCAGCAGTTGGGTCATAAGGGCCTCGGCTTGTTCTGTTGAATTATCGATAGCAAGTTTGTCGATGAGTAGGGGCAGACAGCGCTCAAATCCGGAGCTATCTATGGCCCATGTCACGGGCAGCGACGGTGCGTCCAGCAACTGAAGCAGTTGTTCTGCCGCCTCGTCCGGCAGCATGGCCAGCCAGATGCGCTCTATCTTTAGCTTTGCGGCCAAATCAGTTGCTTCTTGCAGCGTGGCACACTGAAACATGGGCAACGCCGCTGCGAACTGAGTATTGGCGAACGGTTCTGAGTCGGTCACAAATAAGCCCACCGCCTGATCACCCAGCCAGTACCGCCGTTGTAGTCCGTCGATCAACAGTTGCGCTTGGGCCGCCGGTCCCATTACTGCCACGCGTCGGGTGGCCCAACCTCGCCGAAATAAAGCTCTCTGTAAGCGCCCAATGGCGAGCCGCCAGAGCGCCAAGGCAAAAAACATGAACAGCCAGCCACCACCTACCACAAAGCGTGAGTAGGAAAAAGCGGTTGGATTAATCCTCAGTTTCAGCAGGTAGACCAGCAGGGTGATCATAAATATGTGCCCAACTATTACCCGCAGCAGCCGGGCCGAGACCGAAACGCGGCTAAAGGGCTGCGGCAGACGGTAAGCACCGGCGATGGTCAACATGACCCCGGCCACCAATAAGGTTAGGATAAGCCACAAGGTGTAACTGCCACTCGCGGTTGAGGCCGGAAACCAGTGAGCTATCATGCCATAACGCAGCCACAAAAGTAACAAGTGAATTCCGGTTATCAGCCCCACATCGCCGCCAACGATAAGCAACAACCATACCCAACGGTGTTTCAATGTTTATCTCCTATTGTTTGACACTCCCGATAGATGTCTAACAAACGAGCATAATGGATCTCCGGGGAAAATTGCTGAGCGACTTTGCATCGACCCGCCCGGCCCATTTCGGCCAGGCGGCCTGGCTGAGCCGCCATTTCAGCCAGGGTATGGGCCAATTCGTCAGCATTGCCCGGGGTAAATAAACGGCCATTAATGTGGTCGTCGACCAGTTCCGGCAAACCGCCGATGTTGGCCGCTACCACGGCTTTCCCCAGGGCAAACGCCTCGATCACCACTTGCCCAAACACTTCGTACCATTCGGAGGGAACAACGACCAGCCGGGCCGCTCGCACCGCGTTTTGCAAGGCCGCACCGGCTAGATAGCCGACAAACCGAACATTAGGCAAATCTAAGGCCAATCGCTCAAGTTCCGGGCGCTGTGGGCCTTCGCCAATCACGGTCAGGGATAAATGGGGCAGTTGGCGCATGGCCCGCAGCAAGGTTCGGAGCCCTTTCTCCGGCGAAAGGCGGCCGACATAAACGATTTCTGCGCCTGGTGTAAAGTCAGGTTCAAAGGCATCGAGAAATAAAAAGTATTCGATAAGTTTTAGTCGAGCTGGGTCTGCTCCAAAAGAGACCAGTTTATCGCGCATAAAGCGGCTGGGCACCAGACAAAAGGTTATGTGCCGCTGGTATAGGCGCAGCCAATGATGAATATAGGTGGTTAGTCCAGCCAGCAAACTCCAACTTAACGAGCCATGGAGGCAGCGCTGCAGCGGGGCGTGGTAATAGCGGTGACCCCGACAGCGCTGGCAGACCGATCCATGCGCCATCAGCAGATAATTGGGGCAAATGCGCTGGTAATCGTGCAGATGGTGGATAATAGGAATATTCCGGCGGGTAATTTCCGGAAGAATGGCCGGGGAGATATGGTGGTATATGTTGTGAAGGTGTACCAGTTGAGGCCGGGTTTCGTTAAGCAGATTAGCCAGCTTCCTAGCCGCCGGACGATAGTAAATAACCCGTTGGACAGCTTGGGGCCAGTCACGCCAGCTCAATCCATGAAAATCAACCGGGTCTATAAAGTGCTTAGCGTAGGCCGTGGGCTGATTGCGGGGGTGGTGCATGGCAAAAGGAATAATCTGATGGCCCTTAGTCTCCAACAAGTGGGCGGCGTTAAACATGTATCGCTCGGTACCGGAGTGTAGATAGTAATATTTGTTGGCCAGTAGAATGCGCATTAGCAAGCTCTATCGCTTATTGGGTTGTTTTAGAAACAGTCCTGATCTCTGGAAACTACCTAAATTTTCGCTTCAAATAAAGAGGACGAAGAAAAGTTATTATTTTGTGAGGCGTGATGACTCTAACCATTAATAACCAAAATAGACGCAATGTTATGATTTTTCGGTCCGTTCGAAAGGCGTTAAATAGATGAACAGCCCCCTGTTTGCGGTTAAACGAATAGGCGCGCAGGTAGATTTCGGCGCGGCGCAATTCCAGGGCGGCCTGCACCAACAACTCCTCTGTGTCGGAAGGGTTTAGATAGCGACGAATGAACCGTTCATCCTCTTTGGCCCAGTGAGTGGCTTCGCCTACGGTTTTTGAAGCCGGGTGATAGCGAAATTTGGCCACCGGTTGGCTGAGATAGTAAATCGGCGCTATGGTCAAAGCCCGGTATAACCAATCTTGGTCAAATATATAACGAAAAGACTCATCAAGGTTGCCGACAGCTACAAAGATAGCACGAGGAAAGTAGAAACCCGGCTGTTGCCAACTAAAGTTGTGCTGCCAGGGACGCAGCAGGGCCGGCTGAGTAACTTTTCTGGGTATAAGCAACCAACTATAGTCTAATAGGGTATCAAAATTCTGGACCGGCCCCATCAACATGGCCTGAGGATTCTGACAGTGGGCCAAGGCCAGAGCGGGCAGCGCACCTGGCAATAGTAGGTCATCACTGTTGATCCAGCCTAACAATTGACCCGTACAAGCGGCAAACCCTTTATTCAGGGCATGGGCCTGTCCCCGGTCAGGCTCGCTAATCCAGCCGGTTAGCCAGGGACTATATTTTTTGATGATGTCCAGGCTGCCGTCATGGCTACCGCCGTCTACTACCCAGTATTCAAGATTGGGATAGCCTTGCAGCAGCACTGAACGAATTGTTTCTTCCAGAAATTGTCCTTGTTCAAAGGAAGGGGTAACTACGCTGATCCGTGGCCATGGTGCACCATCGGGCATAATTGTCGATTGGACAGGGGGAGGTTGGGTCCAGGGCCAACCTGTTTTAGCCGGTGGTGGCGGGGGTAAATCGGTTAGTTGAGGCAAAGTGGGGGGCCTATCTTGTTGTACAGATGTTTTAGTGGTAGTCGTCATACGGCTATTTCGGTCAAAACCCCCTCTACCAGCCTTTTTAAGCGATTTGTGTTGACGGCAGCCGCGTAATGCCGCCGCAGCGTGATCAGGCCGTTGTGGGCCAAAACTGCGCCTACGTGTGGATTATTTAATAGATAAACCGCCTCTTGGGCCAGCGAGCGAGCCGAATCGGCCAGAATGATATTTTCACCGGACTGAACTTGCAATCCTGCCGCGCCTAAATTGGTGCTAACCACCGGTGCCTCGCAGGCCCAAGCCTCTAAAATCTTTAGGCGCGTACCGCCGCCGTGTTTAAGAGGAACCACCGCCAGCGCCGCTTCGCGCAAATGAGGCGCAACGGTCGGCACCTCGGCCACACAGGAAACGCCCGGTGGGGCATCGCCCTCTCGAAACAGTTCATCGGCGCCCCGGCCGACCAATCGTAGCTCGGCTTGGGGCACGGCCTGGCGGATCAGCGGCCAGATCCGGTTCAGCAACCAGCTGGCCCCATGGCGATTTTGTGGAGCAGTAAAATTGGCAGTCATCACGACCAGATTGTCGCGGCGCGCGATCTGGCCACAGTCATAATTGGCTTCATCGATATAGTTGGGGATGAGAACGCTGCGCTGATCACCCACAAATCGGGCGTGGTAGCGCCGGTCGGTTTCAGAAACACTCACAATTCGGTTGAAGCGGCAAAACAGAAACCGTTCATGCTGCTGCTGGGCCAGATAGCGCAGCCAGTTAATAACTCGTTCATTGCTGAACATGGGAAAAGCTCGACTAACTTGGTGAGTTAGTTGTGATTGAATATTGTGCGTGTCCATGATGGTACAGACATGGCTACGCCGGACCAGGGGCACATACTGACCCCAATGGCCGAAATCAAACCAGATAAAATTGGGTTGGTACGTCTGGCAGAGGTCGGCGATGCATTGCGCCCAGGTTGGACGAGGCATCAATCGGTAGTAGAAATTTTGGGCGTGGGCCAGGCTGGTGTGCTGATTGTAACCAGGTAGTTCATGCCAGGCCTGCACATCGGCAGCCAGAAGACAGGTTGGGGCAACATTGGGGGCAAGTACAACGATATCAAAATAGTGGTTGAGGCTGGCAAGCAGTTGATAACAGCGCATAAACTGTCCCCCGTAAGGGGGATAGGGACGTAATTCGGTGATAAATAACCCTCGGATTTTAGCCATCTTCAAGTAAGACTCCGGCCGGTGCTGTTACTTGAAGATACGTGCCAAGCGTTACTATCGCGAAAAATTTTCGCGGTATCTCCCTCCTCTAATAAATTACATAATATGTAATCCTGTTGCGTTTTATCAAACAGATCATTGAACTTGCCCCAGTTATTTTTGCGCAGTGGTTTTCTGGCAGCGTACTTCCAGGATTCTTCATGGCCCAAAATCAGGCTGTCGGCAACAAAAGGGTAGTTGGTGAGCATCTCGGGTTCAAAATCAACCCCCACAAAGTTACATAGGTTAGACAACTCTACGGCTGGGTCAGACAATAGATGCTGATAGTGTACTACATAGTGCCGGGGGTGCTGGTAGTATTGCCGAGTTATCTCCATGTCTTTATTCCAGCGGGCAATGTAGTAATTGAGGTTGTAATGCCCAGCCCACGCCTGAGGGTGTCGCTGAGTCACCTGATAAAGGGAGGCAACTACCTGAGCACCGTTGCGTACCAGATGGATAAATTTTACCTCGGGAATGTATCGCTGTAGATAAGCAATGTAGTGCAGATGGCCCGGTGTTTTTTCAAGCCAGATGGTAGTGCTTTGCCGGGTCGCGGCGGCATCCAAAATGCGAGTCATGGCCTTTATATATTGGCTCAACCATAGCAGGCGGGACGGGACCAGGGCATGTAAATCGGCGTGATTATTTTGAGATAAAAAGGTGTGCATCTGCGCTTTCAGTTCGGGTGAGACCAACCCTAACCGGGTACACCATCTAGCCTGGCGGGTACGGCCGGCCGCCACAAGTAGATGCGTTTCAGGAAAAGAGGTGATAGCAGAATGGGTAGCTATCATACTTTGCAGTAACGTCGTGCCGGAACGGGGGCAGCCAACCAAAAACAGTCGCCTCCTAATGGGATTTGAATTAACCATTCGGGGTTCATCAAACATCATTTAAAATTGCTTCTTTCTCTGAAGCGTCAATCCACTGCGTCGTGTTGACTATCTGTTTAATTACCTTTCTAGGGTTGGCTGGACGACGGATGTAAGCTTGTTGAGGTAGTGGTCATCTTTTTGGCCAGTAGGTGCAGGTAGGTTTGAACGATGGGGTTGTTGGGGTCGAGTGAACGGGGCTGACTTTGCAGAGCCGCATCGATATCAATGCCCAGACGATGGTAAGCACGTCCGGTTTGGCCGGCTATGTTTGATAGTAAGGGCGTTACCCTGTCGGTATTCGGTTGGGACTCGGCCAATAAATGCACCATGCGCTGCCCGGCAGACAGCACATTGGCGGGGGAGTTTTGCTCTAGATAAATCTGGTTAATCATGAGTTGCGTGCGGACATACCGATCGGGAAAGCTGCCAGTGAATTGAGCCAGCTTGTAGGCTTCTATCGCCTGCTCAGACCAACCAGCCTGATGAAATGTACGGCCGGCCTCAAGCCACCATTGTTCCGGCAAGAGCAGCTCCATTTCCCAGAAAGCGGCCATGGCTTCAAATTCAGCGGCAGCTTCCGGCAGCTTGCCCTGCGCCCGATAGAGCATCCCTAATCTGCGATGCAGCGAGGCCGTTTCAACAAATTGATGAGCCGTTTCAAAATCGGCCTGGGCTTGGGCGGTTTCTCCCAACCAGCGATAGACGTTACCCCGTTTAATATAATGTTTGGCTTCGGCAGGGGTATGCGGGGGCGGTAAATTTTGGGTGAAAGCCAGTAGTCTTTGGGCAAGATCAGGCCGTCCTAAACGAATAAGGTAGTTGGCGTGCTTAATTAAGGTCGAAGCCGACATAGCAGACAGCTCTGTATCGGAAGCTGACTCGATGGTGGTCAACTCCGGCAAAAGATCGCTCAGATAAATCTGTGGCTGAGTGGTTTGCACCGCATCGTCAGCCACAGAATCGAGCAGCCCCAGATGCAGATCAATAAGCGAGCGAATATAAGGGTCTGGATCCTCCCCATTATTTGATGGGGCATAGGCCAGCGCCAAGTTTTGACCCTCCCATCGCCAATCAGGCTCTTTGAGCACTGATAACCTTAGATTGGGGCTGGCGCGCAGGGTTTCTAAAGCCAGGTCTTTACGGCCGCTAGCGGCATAAGCATAGGCCAAATGGATATGATAAGGGGGTCCGGTTACCTCGTAGGCGTCCAATGCGGCAGCTTGCTTAAAGGCGGTAATGGCCGCCGGTAGTTGATTTTCTCGCCAGTAAAGCCAGCCCAAATAGTTGTGGTAGGGGGCGTAGTAGGGGCGCAGGTCTATGGCCTGCTGATACAACCGTATCGCTGCGGGGCCATCCCATTTAACCATCCTCTGGGCCAGCTCGCTGCGGATCTGGGCATTAAGCGGATCCACCCAGAGGGCCCAGGCTACGGCCTGAGTTATTTCGGCCCGGTTATTGGTAGCCAGTGACTGTCTGGCCTGTCGATACAAACTGTCGGCGGCTACCGGGCGACCTACCACGATCACTGCCGCTACTAACGTTAACCCGGCAAAAAACATGGAGTGCCGGGTGGCGGTGAACTGGGGAGCATGTTGCGGCGCTGTAGCTTCTAGTTTTGATCGTCCCATAACCACTAACAAAGCCAGCAGCAGCCAGAAGGAACCGGCAATAAGGCTTTGCGTGCTGAGTGCCATTATTAACATGTGCGGCACCATCCAAACAACCCCAATTATACAAAAAACCGTTAATAGCCAATGCTGAACCAGGGGTAACTGCTGGTTAATAATGGCTCGCCAGCTATAAATAACAGCTGCCCCTAAAAGCCAGATAAATGTGACCAAACCGATCAACCCGGTAGCATTGGCCACCTCCAGAAACAAATTATGGGTATGAGTCGTGGCGATGAAGCGACGAACATCTTTCAATTCTTGGAATGATAGCACCTTATAAAAGAGAGGGTTTAAGTTATTATCCAGACCCACGCCTGTTACCGGAGCACTATTAATACTATTGACGGTAACTTGCCATAGGTAAAGTCGTCCGGACAGATTAGAAATACTGTACACGGCGAAACTGCTGCGGTTAAGAAAACCAAGTGTAATCAAAGTACCGGTAGCCAATAAAATAAGGACCATAGCTACCACAACTCTCTTTTGGTTACTGGTTCTTCCAGATAATCCGTGTG
>JAGRCC010000689.1 GCA_020433785.1 Anaerolineae bacterium | reverse complement strand
AAGCCCGTTACTATCGCAGCAGTTCCGGCGCTATTCGGCCGGCTCGAACGGTAGCGCTAGGCAAATGGCGCTGGCCGGCCCTAATTTTTTGCGGCGCGGTGACGTTGATCGGGTTGGTGACACCGCTGGGCGTCATTGCTTTCTGGCTGGTGCGAGGCACGCTGGCCGGCGAAGTGTTCGATTTGCGGCTGGATGTGGTGGCCAACTCGCTGATCGGGTCCGGCGCGGCCGGATTGATGGCGATGGTGGCGGCGATCCCCATCGCCGTGCTGGCTATTCGATTTCCGGGGCGCGTTAGCAGTTGGTTGGAACGCAGCACCTACGTCGGCTATGCCTTGCCGGGGGTGGTCATCGCCCTATCGCTGGTCTTCTTTGGGGCCAATTACGCGCTTTTCCTTTATCAAACGATCTTTATGCTCATCTTCGCCTACGTCGTGCGATTTTTACCCCAGGCGGTGGGCAGTACCCGCGCTTCCCTGCTGCAAGTGAGCCCTCGGTTAGAAGAGGCTTCGCGCAATTTGGGCCGCACCCCCCTCCAAACCCTGTCCTCGGTGACGGTGCCGCTCATTCGCCCCGGCCTGCTGACCGGCGTCGCCCTGGTCTTTCTGACCGCGATGAAAGAGTTACCGGCCACCCTTATTCTCGGCCCAACTGGCTTTAACACCCTGGCTACGCGCATATGGGATACGACCGCCGAAGCCTTCTTTACTCAGGCGTCGGTTCCATCACTGTTGTTAGTGATGGTCTCGGCGGTGGCGGTTTGGATTATTTTGGCTCAGGAAGATAAAAAAGCGCCCCGATGAGTTCTACGGCCATTCGATGCGAAAAGCTTTCAAAGCAGTTTGGCGAAGTTCGCGCCGTTGATGGGGTGAACCTTTCTTTGCGTGCGGGTCAATTTCTAGCCTTGCTGGGGCCAAGTGGCTGCGGCAAAACCACCACGCTGCGTTTACTGGCCGGTTTCGAAGCGCCGGACGAGGGCCGGATTGACATCGGGGGGCAGGTGGTCAGCGGCGACGGCAAATTCGTGCCGCCGGAGCGGCGCAGCGTCGGCATGGTCTTTCAAGAGTATGCCCTCTTTCCTCACATGACCGTTGCCGACAACGTAGCCTACGGTCTCGGCAAGGGTATCGACAAAAAACAGCGTGTCGCCGAGGTGCTGGCGCTGGTTGGCCTGCCCGATTTGCCCAAACGCATGCCCCACGAACTGTCGGGTGGGCAGCAGCAGCGCGTGGCGCTGGCTCGCGCCCTGGCTCCTAATCCCCAACTCATTCTACTCGATGAGCCGTTTTCCAATCTGGACGCCGGGCTACGCACTCAAATCCGCGCCGAGGTTCGCCAGATTTTACGCGAGGCCCACGCCACCGCCATTTTTGTTACCCACGATCAGGAAGAGGCTCTGAGCCTGGCCGATGAAGTCGCGGTTATGATCAAGGGGCGCATCGCCCAGACTGACACACCCTACAAGCTTTATCGCCGTCCCGTCAACAAAGAGGTTGCTACGTTTTTGGGCAATGCCAACTTTTTGCCGGGTCAAGCCGCCGCCGGTCAGGTCGAGTGTGAGTTGGGGCGGCTGCCCATAGCGGGACTAACCAGCGGCGCGGTCGAAGTGATGCTGCGCCCGGAAGATCTACGCCTCACGCCCAACGAGGCCGGCCCGACTGAAATCGTCGAACGCGACTATTTTGGACACGATCAACTGCTCAAACTCCGACTGCCGTCCGGTCATCACCTGCACGCTCGCCTCCTCGGCTCAGAAGGCGAATTTTATACCGGCCAGCGAGTTGCATTGAGTGTGCGTGACAAAGTGATTGTTTACCCCGTCCCTGGATGATCGTCTCTACCCTCTTGCCCTTAATTCCTTCTTCAAAATTTTCCCGGTCGCCGTCATCGGCAATGAGTCGGTGATCTCGACCAGGCGCGGGTATTTGTGGCCGGCCATATTTTCTTGGCTCCAGGCGATGATCTCCTCCGGGGTAGCCGCGGCGTCCTTGTTGAGAATGATGTAGGCTTTGATCTCCTCGCCAACTTCTTCATGCGGCACGCCGATGACCGCCGCCAGCGAGATGGCCGGATGGGTGAGCAACACATCTTCAATCTCACGGGGATAAACGCTAAAACCGCTGCGAATGATCATATCTTTGAGGCGGTCAACAATGTAGAAATAGCCATCCTCGTCCATCACGCCGACATCACCGGTGTGGAACCAGTCGTTGCGAATGGCCTCGGCGGTGTCGTTGGGGCGATTGTAGTAACCTTTCATGACATTGTGACCCCGGATGACAATTTCGCCGCGCTCGCCGGTTGGAAGGGGTTGATCATTGACATCGACCACGCGCATCTCGATGCCCCAAATCGGCGTGCCAATTGAGCCGGGCTTGCGCTCTCGATCCAGATGATTGAAGGACGCCACCGGCGAAGTTTCCGATAAACCGTAACCTTCCAGGATCGGCACGTTGAATTTCTCTTCGAACCCCCGCAAAACCTCAACCGGCAGTGATGATCCGCCGGAGACGCAAATACGCAAATTCCGGGCAATCTTATCCAGATCATAGTTGTTAGCCTGAGGGTGATTAAGCAGCGCCCAATACATGGTCGGCACGCCGCAGAAGACCGACACATTTTCGTTTTGCATGGCGTCCAGCACGGCGTCGGGGTCGAACCGGGGTAGGAGGACGTTAGTCATGCCGGCGTAGATCCCGGCGTTCATTAAGACCGTTTGCCCGAAGGAGTGAAATAGTGGCAGGACGATCAGGGCGGTATCGCCGGCTGACAGTTGCAGCATCTGGCTGCTGATCAGGGCGTTGAAGAACATGTTGGCGTGGCTCAATGTTGCCCCTTTGGGCTGGCCGGTGGTGCCGGACGTATAGAGAACCACGGCGCTGTCGTCGGTTTGAGTCTGGACGGGGTCGAAACCGGCAGAGCGGTTATTCATTAACAAACTTAGGGTGGTCGTCTGTTCGATGGGAGAGGGGGCGGTCGGGTCGGCGGTGATCATAAAAAAGTGGCGGCACGAGGGGGCTTCATTGAAACCGGCGTAACCTTCTTGCCCCATCGGCAGTTGGGGCGTTCCCTGAAAACAAAAGTAAGCTTTGGCCTGAGAATCGATTAAGTGGTAGGCCACTTCGCGCCGTTTAAACAGGACATTGAGGGGCACCACCGTGGCTCCCGTTTTGAGAATACCGTAATACACGATGGCAAAGTAGGGCAAGTTCGGGCAGCTGAGCGCCACCTTCTCGCCGGGGCCGATGCCCAAGTCGGTGAGGCCATTGGCCACCTGATTGGCTGCTCCGT
The DNA here is from genome assembly GCA_020433785.1 of Anaerolineae bacterium. Next base: position 5,850 of record JAGRCC010000689.1, on the reverse strand, counting down.
TAAGTTGGGCGTAACTTAGCCGGGTTTTCCCAAAAACAAGGGCAGTTTTACCAGGCCATCGACGAGCACTTTCTTCCAATGAAATTGATAAATTCAGCATGAGACGTCCTTGTCTAAACCTTTTTGAGGGCAATTATGACCCGCCTTAGCCAGTTTGGCAACTTTTCCTTAGACCAAATTAAAAAATAAGTCCCTTTTCATGGTAAAATGAGGAAAGTATAATTTGAAATCACACCCCAACGGCCCCCTAAACGTAGGCGCCGATGTCAGCCAACAGCTTATAAAAAATTTATCTAGCCTAAGGATAAAGTAATGACTCAACATTCAGGCGAGCCAAACCTTGAAGACGATCAACTCACTTTTGTCGATAATGTTCAAAACGAACCGATTGATAAAATTGACACCTGGAAAGTCATGCTGGTCGATGATAAAGCCGAAGCGCATCAGGTGGCCCGGCTGGCCTTGCAAAAATTCAAGTTCGAGGACAAACCGCTGCAATTCATCTCGGCGTACTCGGCTGAACAGGCTCAGCAGCTGATCGAAGCCCATCCCGATACAGCGCTGATTTTGCTGGATATTGTGATGGAAGAAAACGACTCCGGTTTAAAGGTGGCCAGTTACATCCGCAACATTCTCAAAAACCGGCTGGTGCGGATTGTATTACGAACCGGCCAACCGGGCCATGCCCCGGAAGAAGCCGTGATCATGGATTACGATATCAATGATTACAAGGTCAAAACCGAGTTGACCCGCGAAAAACTACTGACCACGGTGATGGGTGCGCTGCGTTCCTATCGTGATATTCAAACGGTGGAGATTAATCGCCAGGAGTTGGCCGAGCTCTATGCCAATTTAGAAAAAAGTCACATCGATCTGGCCCAGGCCAAGGAGGCGGCCGAAGCGGCCAGCCAGGCTAAAACTTCTTTTCTGGCTAACATGAGCCACGAACTGCGCACGCCACTGAGTGCGATTTTAGGCTACGCCCAACTGCTCCACGAAGACGCCACCGAACTGGGTTACGAAGAGTTTGAGGCGGACCTGCTCAAAATTCAAAGCGCCGGCGAGCATTTGCTACTGCTGGTCAACGAGATACTCGACATTGCCAAACTCCAAGCCGATAAGCTGGTCCTCCAAATCGAACCCCTTTTAGTCAAGACTCTGGTTGAAGATGTCGTGGGGCAAGTTCAAGCCACGCTGACCGCCAATAATAATATTCTTGAGGTTGATTTGGCTGAAAATTTGGGTACCATGAAAGCTGACCCGGTTCGAGTCAGGCAAATTTTGCGCAATGTATTAGACAATGCGGCTAAATTCACCCAGAATGGAACAGTCCAACTCACGGTTCACCGCGAACCCCATCCGGCCCCAGAAATGGTCATCTTCCAGGTCAGCGATACCGGTATCGGCATGTCGCCGGAGCAAGTGGATCATATCTTCGAGGCGTTTACCCAAGTTGATATGTCCACCCGGCGCAAATATGGCGGGATCGGTCTGGGATTGGCTATCACGCACGATTTGTGCCGGCTGATGGATGGCGACATCACCGTCGCCAGTGAGTTAGGGCAAGGTTCACGCTTTACGGTGCGGCTGCCGGCCGAGGTCACCAAACGTTCCTCAAGCATCCAGGATTAGTTATGTTGGAACAATCATTTAGGCGATGGCTGGCAAAATTTTTGGGTCAGTTATCCATACGGACCTACCTCATTATTTTATTTGTCATCCCGGTTACGGTGACCGTCGCCTTGGTCAGTTATCTATCTTTTACCGGCAGCCAACGAGCCGTCAACGATCTGGCACACCAACTGCAAGGGGAAACTGCCGCTCGAATAGACCAACAATTACGCAGCTACTTAGAAATCCCCGTTCTCGTTAATGAGCTCAACGCCGATAACATCCGAACCGGCCTGATCGATGCTGAAGACACGGCTCAGCTTGAAATGTACTTTTGGCATCAGATTCAGGAATTTGATAAGGTGAGCTACATTTACCTGGGCAATAATCTGGGGGGCTTTATTGGAGCCGGGCGGGTGAGAGAGGGCGGCAGCCAATTTACCATCGAAGTAACCGATGACTTCAAACCCGGCGCTTACGAAATTTATGCAACTGATGACCAGGGGCAACGAACCGAACTCCTCAGCGCCGCGCCCAATTACGATGCCCGGATTCGCCCGTGGTACGTGGCCGCCGAACGGGCGGGGCGGCCTACCTGGAGTGACGTTTTTTTAGAATTTACCAATCGCACAGCGTCGGTCACAGCCAGCTATCCCCTCTATGATAACAGCGGGACGCTGCAAGGAGTGCTGGGCACAGAAATTGCGCTGGCGCAGACCAACGCCTTTCTGAGCAGTTTGGAGATCGGTCAGACCGGACAGGCCTTCATTATCGAACGGAATGGGGGTCTCGTGGCCTCGTCAACCACCGCAGGGTTACTTGTGGCCGATCAATCTGGCCAGCAGCCACCCAGCGCCCTCAACAGTCAAGATCCTCTGGTGCAGGCCAGCGTCGATTATCTGATGGCGCAGTTCGGAAACCTGGCCGAGATAGGACAGGCGCAACAACTCCTGTTTGAGTTTGAAGAGCGTGATTACTTTCTGGAAATCACGCCATTTTCAGATAAGTTGGGCCTTGATTGGCTGATTGTCGTCGTTGTTCCCCGTTCAGATTTTATGGGACAAATCAACCGTAACTTTTACACTACCCTGTCCTTATCGTTGTTAGGGTTGGCGGCCGCTATTAGTATGGGTATCTTGCTCTCGCTTTGGATTACGCGACCCATTTTACAGTTAAACGAGGCCACTCGGCAGTTGGCAACTGAGACCTGGCAGGCCGATATTGGCGCCTCAATCACGTTGGCGGCTGAACGCCATGATGAAGTGGGGCAGTTAGCTCAGTCGTTCGGTTTGATGGCGGCCCAACTTCAAACCACGGTCGCCGAATTACGCCGGCATCGGGATCATCTAGAGGAGTTGGTCACCGAACGTACCGCTAAACTAGAACAACTCAACGACACCCTTAAAGAAGATATTGCCCGCCGACAGCATGCAGAGGAGGCGCTCAAAGAGAGCGAACACCGCCTGGTGGAGACGCAGAAGCTAGCTCAGTTGGGTAGTTGGGAATTTGACTTGGCTTCGGAAAAATTCACCTGGTCGGAAGAGATGTTCCGCATAACCGGGCTTAATCCCCAAGCTGAAGCACCCTCATTCGAGGATTACTTAAAAGTGGTGCATCCGGACGATGCGGCTCTGCTGATTAAAAGTTTTGCCCAGGCCCAAAACAAAGGCACAACCTACAATATCGAGCTACGCCATCTTCACCCGGACGGCCGCATCAATTATGCTACGTCTAGAGGTCAGCCGCTGAGCTTGGAGGGCAAAGTCGTTAAACTTATCGGCTTTGTGCTCGATATTACTGACCGCAAACGGGCCGAGCAGGTAATTCAAAACGCGCATGATGAGTTGGCCCAGCGGGTAGGTGAATTGGCCTTACTTAACAATGTTACCCAAACTGTAGCCACGGTAACCGATTTACCGGCCGCATTAGAAATTGTAGCCCAAGAAATGGTGCTAGCGTTCAATGCCAGAAATTGCGGCATCACTTTGCTCAATGACGACTACACCCACCTGGAGGTGGTGGCCGACTATTCTAAAAACCAAACAGAGACCAGTGCTAAAGGGATTATTTTGCCGATAAAAGGGAATCTGGCCACTCAAAAAGTTCTTGAAACCAAGCAGTCGATTGTGGTTCCCAAGGCCCGTACCAACCCACTTCTGGCGTCTATCCACGATATTATGGCGGCGCGGCAGACTGAATGCATTATGATTGTGCCGCTGCTGGCCCGCGGTGAGGTCATCGGCACCATTGGGCTGGATACCACCGATCCCAACCGGGTTTTTACTTCGGCTGAAATGCGCCTGGCTGAAACCATCGCCGGGCAATTGGCTGGAACTATTGAGGTAGCCCGGCTGTTTGAGGAAGAGCACCACCAGCGCCAAATGGCTGAAAGTTTGCGGCAAGTCGCCGCCGCCGTGAGCAGCAGTTTGAATTTACAAACCGTTCTCGATAAAATTATGGAGGAACTCCGCAATGTCATCGACTATGACAGCGCCGGTTTATCCTTGCAAGATGGGCCGGATCTGGTTCTTTTTGCCAGCGCCAATCTGCCGGCACGTTGGATTGGGGCGCATATTCCGCTAACCAGCGACGATCCGGCAGCGCAGGTGTTTAGGCGGCAGGCGCCAATGATCATCCCCGATTTACACGAACCACCTTACGATAAAATCTGGGTCGGCGACCAACAAATTCGAGGCTGGATGGGGGTTCCACTATTTGTTGGTTCTAAACTCATCGGTATGCTGGGGGTTGATAATCATCAAGTGAGCGCCTACACCGATGAAGATGCCAAAATTCTGCAAATCTTTGCCAATCAGGCCGCCGGCGCCATTCAAAATGCGCGCCTCCATCAAGACATCCGCCGTGAAAAACAGACTTTTGAAGCGCTGTTATTTAACAGTCCCGTGGCAACGGTGATGGTTAAGCCCAATACCTTCGAGGTAACCTCCTGGAACCCGGCGGCAGAAAAGCTATTTGGCTATACGCAAGATGAAGCCATCGGGCGAAGCGTTCACGAATTAGTTGCCAACGACGCGCTTCATACTCAAGCAGTTACTTACGGCCAGCAGGTCAGTCATGGCAAACCGGTACGGGCCATCGACCGGCGAAGTCGCAAAGACGGATCGCTGGTCGATGTGGAAATATTGGGCGTCCCGGTTATGATCGATGAAGACCAGGTAGCGATCCTGGTCATTTACCACGACATCACCGAGTTGGAGCAGGCACGACAGGCCGCCGAAGCTGCTAACCAGGCCAAAAGTGAGTTTCTATCCAATATGAGCCACGAACTCCGGACCCCGCTGAATGCCATCATTGGTTTTTCGCAGTTGATGATGAAAAATACCGGCCGCAACGGTCCAGCGCTGCCTGCTGAGTATGAAGAAAATTTGCGTATCATCAACCGCAGCGGAGAGCATTTACTGACGCTGATCAACAACGTGTTGTCGCTCTCAAAAATCGAGTCAGGCCGAACTACACTTAACGAAAATGATTTCGATCTCTACCAAATGCTCGACGATCTGGAGGATATGTTCCGGCTGCGGGCGCAATCAAAAAAGTTGCGGCTAACCGTTGAGCGAACCGCGCTGCCCCAGTTTATCCGCACCGATGAAGTCAAACTGCGGCAGGTTCTTATCAACCTTCTAAATAACGCCCTCAAATTTACCGAGGCGGGCGGGGTTAATTTGCGCATTTGGGGTCATCGAGATCCATCCAATGGTGGGCAAAGCCCTTTTCACGGGACTCAGCCGGCCATCAGCTTGTATTTTGAAGTGGAAGATACCGGCCCGGGGATCGCGCCGGAAGAGTTGGCCACGGTCTTCGATGCGTTTGTCCAGACTAGCACCGGGCAGAGTTCGAACGAAGGAACCGGCTTGGGCCTGACGATTAGTTATCAATTCGTGCAGTTGATGGGTGGTGAGTTAACGGCTGCTAGTGAACTGGGGCAAGGTACCCTATTCACGTTTGATATTAAGGCCTCTTTGGCCCAGGCCGGCCAGGTCAAAACGGAAAGTCGAGACCGCCGCGTAATAGGTCTGGCCCCAAACCAGCCTCATTTTCGAATTTTAGTGGTTGATGACAGCGAGACAAACCGGCAGTTAGTGAGAAAACTTTTAACCCCTCTTGGTTTTGCGGTAAAAGAGGCCGTCAACGGTCAGGACGCCATCGCCCTATGGCAGCAGTGGAAACCTCACCTGATTTGGATGGACATGCGGATGCCGGTCATGGATGGTTATGAAG
>JAGRCC010000054.1 GCA_020433785.1 Anaerolineae bacterium | reverse complement strand
GGCCGATTGATATCGGTGTAATGTTTTTTCATGAGATAGTTGAAAGCATCACGGTTGAATTCCACTCCGTAAATTTTACAAGCCGATAAAAATATATCGAAGAACTGCTCTTTTGAGGGATCATCAACTCTAAGCTTATGGCTAATCCGCCGGAGAAACGCTTCATCCACCAACGAGCGCGGCTCTAAGTTGGTAGAAAAGACCAGCAGTGTTTTGAAAGGAATGGGGAATTTTTTACCGGTGTGAAAAGTTAAATAGTCGATTTTTTCCTCTAGGGGCACAATCCAGCGGTTAAGCAAGTCGGTCGGTTCCATTCGCTGCCGGCCAAAGTCATCGATGACCAACACCCCGCCATTGGCTTTTAACTGGAGGGGGGCTTCGTAATAGCGGTTGGTGTCGCTCCAGGCCAAATCCAGGTCAGATAGGGTCAACTCGCCGCCGGTAATGACAATCGGCGGATAGCTACGCACCCACCGCTTATCAAGGTTGTTGACTTCGGCCAACTGTTCCTCGATCGTATCAATCGGCCGGTGCGACTCCGGATCGTAAACTTTGATAATTTGGCCGTCTTCATAAACGGCGTGGGGGATCATAATATTGCCCGGCAGCAGATCAAGGCCGATGGCTTTGGCAATACTGGTTTTACCGTTACCGGGCGGGCCGTAAATAAAAACCGACTCATTCGAGTTAACTGCCGGACCGATGCGCTGAAAAATATCTTCAGCCAAGATCAAGCCCTTCATGGCTTTGCGCACTTCGGCTTCTTTGACCAGCACCCGCCGTTTAGCCTGAAGCTCAACCGCTTCAACATAGTGCCGCAACGAAACCGGGCACGGCCCAATGTAGCGATTGCGAGCAATGAGTTCCCGGGCCCGTTCGCCCCCTTTGCTGGTAATTGAATATTGGTATGAGGCCGAATTAAGACTGCTGCCGCCGATCACTTCAACAAGCTGTTGCGCCTTCAACGAGCGAAGAATGGGTTCTACAACCCCGCTGAAATGCAGGCGCATCATTTGCGCTATTTGACCGGCCAACATTGTACCGCTAAAGTAGAGCGTCTTTAGGGCCAAATCGGCAATAAAAGTTTGAGGAATACGCGTTTCCTCGATCGAGCGTGGCTCTTCAAAAACGTGTCTCAAACCTGTCGACTCATCGGGGTTTGAGGCTAAGGCATCGCCAAGGGCAATCAAATCATCGGTACTTTTGCGTCGAGGCCCATCGCCTCCTTGAAGCGTTCTTAATCGTCCCGTTCCTGCACGAGTGTCACTCATAACATCCTCCAAATATTAAATGCCGCAGTCGATATGGGGGAAACTTGTGTGATATGATAGTCATTATAGCCAGACTGGTCAATTTTGCTATACTTAACGATATTGCATGATTACTAATGAAGGAGTAACTAATGTCACCCAGCTTTGAAACCCAATTAGCGCCCTTAGCCCAGGCTTTGCGTTCCGGAACTCTTCCCTTGGCCGACTATCTGGCTCGTCTGGAACCCTATTTTGATGAAAACAATGAGCCGGTTCAAGCTTTTTTACCGGAGGAAAACCGATTCGAGCGCCTGCAACAAGAGGCCGCTGCCCTTGAAGCGCAGTACCCTATACCGTCTGCCCGTCCGCCGCTGTATGGGGTACCAATTGGGGTGAAGGATATTTTTCACGTCAACGGCTTCAAAACGCAGGCCGGCTCGAATTTGCCGGCCGATAAATTGACCGGACCGGAGGCCGAAAGTGTAACCCGCCTTAAACAGATGGGGGCGCTCATTTTAGGTAAAACCGTAACAACCGAGTTTGCTTACTTCGCGCCAGGCCCAACGCGCAATCCGCACAACCTGGAACATACGCCTGGCGGCTCCAGCAGCGGATCGGCGGCAGCCGTGGCGGCGCATTTATGCCCGTTGACCTTAGGCACCCAAACCGTCGGCTCGGTGGTCAGGCCGGCCTCCTTCTGTGGGGTGGTGGGCTTCAAACCCACCTCGGGCCGAATTTCAGCAGCCGGAGTGATCCCGCTCTCGCCCACGCTGGATCATATCGGGGTGTTTACGCCAGACGTGGCCGGAGCGGCCAAGGCCGCTGGCCTTCTGTGCGCCGATTGGCAGGCCGTCTCCCCGACCACCGAGCGACCCCGATTGGGTATCCCGGCAGGCCCTTACCTGGATCGAGTGGGGCCTGACGGCCTGGCCCATTTTCAAAAAACGGTTACGACGCTGGCGCAGTCCGGTTACACCCTAGAATCTCTTACGGTTATGCCGGACTTTGACGAAATTTATGAAGCGCATATGGCCTTAATGGCCGCCGAAGCCGCCGCGGTTCACCAGGATTGGTTTGCTGAGTTTGAGGATCGCTACCGGTCCAAAACCGCCGAACTGATCAAACGCGGGCAAAACGTTACCCCAGAATTGATCGAAACCGCCCGAGCTAGCCGGGAATACCTGCGCGACAATTTACAAACGCTGATGAACGAGCATAATATCGATCTGTGGATCTCACCGGCGGCGGTGGGTCCGGCGCCCGCGGGTCTCGATAGTACCGGCGACCCGGTCATGAATCTTCCCTGGACCTTCGCCGGATTACCTTCCCTCAATCTGCCGTCGGGATTTAGCGAAAATGGCCTGCCTCTGGGCTTACAACTGAGCGGCGGCTGGAACGCCGATGAGATGTTGTTAACCTGGGCGGAACCCATTGCCCAACTAGTGAAATAAATTAAGGAAAACATTTTGTGGCAAAAAATCATCTCCATCATCGAAAATAACGAACGATTTGTGTTGTCATCTCATATCAACCCCGACTGCGATGCTTTAGGCTCCGAGTTGGCTCTGGCAGAATATTTAAGGAGTTTGGGCAAAACGGTGAGCATCATCAATACGGATTCGACGGCCGCCAACTATCGTTTTCTCGACCCGAAGCAAAGAATTGACCAGTTTTCCGAAAAACGGCATACCCGAATTATAAAGAAAGCTGACGTTATCATTGTGCTTGACGCTTCTGGTGGCTGGGAACGATTGGGGGGGGTCGGCAAATGGCTGGCGCGGGCCGAAGCCATCAAACTCTGCATCGATCACCATCCTGATGCCACTGATTTTGTGGATGTAGCCGTGGTCGATACCGAGGCTTCGGCCACCAGCGAGCTCATTTATGAGTTGATTGTGGCGATGGGTGGTTCATTGTCCAAACATATCGCCCAAGCCCTCTATGCCGCCATCGTCACTGATACCGGCAGCTTTCGTTTCCCTAAAACCAGCCCGCGCACGCACCGGATCACAGCTGAACTATTGGCCGCCGGAGCCGACCCGATGTATATCTATCGCCAAATTTATGAGCAAAATCTGCTGGAGGCTGTCCAACTCAAAGGCCATATTATGGCCTCAATCCAAACGGCAGCCAATGGGCAAATTGCCTATTATGGCGTATCGCAAAATACGCTTAAGCAATTCAATGTCAAAACGTCGGAATTGGATGGTGTCGCCAGTTTAGGACAGTTGATCGGCGGGGTACGGGTAACGATTTTTTGTATGGAACTACCGCAAGATCGGGTGAAGATCAGCCTTCGCAGTGATGGAACCGTCACCGTCAACCAGATTGCCTTTGATTACGGCGGCGGGGGCCATCCTTCAGCCGCCGGCGCAATTGGTGAAGGATCCCTGGCCGGGATTATGGCTGAGCTCGTAGCAAAAGTAGAACCTTTACTGCCATAAAACCGTTAGCTGAATCTAAGTGAGGATTATTTACGATTCTTGTGCAATTTCTAACAATAGCTCCGAGGGACGATTGCCACATTTGTAAAAAGCGTTTATACTTCCAACATAATTCTAACAGTTGTGGTGTATACTACCGGCTAAAAAAGACAAACCAACCCTGTTTTACCTTGGAGACGTACTTATGCCAATTTATGAATATGCTTGTTTAAATTGTGGTGTCAACTTTGAAAAACGACAAGGCTTTAACGACGCCCCTCTATCTACCTATGAAAACTGTCCCAACAATCAAGAGGGTTGCGAAATTCAGCGGCTGATTTCCAATCCGGCTATCGTTTTCAAAGGGACCGGCTTCTACATCAATGATAGTCGAGACCACAAAAATGGGGCTAATGGCAAAGGCGCCAAAAAGGAAAAAGTAGAGAGTAAAACTGAAACTAAGTCTGAAGCTAAAACTGAAACTAAATCTGAAAGTAAAACAGAAACAAAAAGTGCTGATTGACTTCTCAATGCAGCTTTAGCTTTTCATCTCAGAGCCAAGTTTTCAATAAGGTCCGGTTAACGCCGGACTTTTGTTTTTCGTACTTTAGAAACAAATTGACTATGGGCACAAACTCGCCTATCATAGCTTAATTAACATCGGTGGTTTATCTTACCTTCGAGCAACTCATCATTCCCAGCAATTAACTTTTGTGTCGCTAACTGTATGATCAACAACGGATTCATGATGTTTAACCGAACTATCCACTCAAAAATATTAAATCTTAGATTGGCGCTCAATAGCTATCCCATCCTCTCAGAAAAGATTCGACAGCGAATGCGGCAGGAGCTTTTTGTTAGGGGTATCATTGCGCCGAATGTTTTTGAGGAGGAGGTAGAACTAAAGGCTATCGAGTCGCAAAAATTGGAAGGGCTAACCGAGCCTTTATTTCAGGAACCCGAAGAAATTTGGAAAAAACGGCTGGCACGAGTGAGAGACAACCTGACCGATTTTTATTTTGCCTATAATCTCCCTCAAACCCTGTTTGAAGAAATCGTCGAAAGTTCGGTAAACGAAAATCGCAGCGGCCAACCGGCCAAAGTCATTTTGACCATCAACCCTGAGTTGACTCCCTGGAACCTGCTTTTTGCCCAAGCCGAAAAATACGCCGCTTATCCACCTGAACTGTACGAAAATGTAAAGCACCACCTTATGTCGATTGTTGTGGTCTTGATCAAAGGTCTGGTCAGCGATCAACTGGCCTTTATTCACATTGCCCGTAAATTTATCACAATTTTCGATTTGCGCGAGATCCGAGCGCACCGGATTGGTCGGGGAAAAATTGGCGGCAAGGCGGCCGGGATGCTGCTGGCCTACAACATACTCGATCGGCCAGAGCCTGAGGACGAAATCGAGTTGAGCAGCTACATCGGCCTGCCTGAGACCCATTTTCTGGGGAGTGATGTCTACTACAATTTCAAAGATATCAACAATTTTGAACAATTTTCCAGTCAGAAATATCTGACGCGAGATGAGATTGAGCGAGAGTATCCGCGCATTATAGACGTGTATCTATCGGGCAAATTCCCCAAAGATATCACCGACAAACTACGCGAGCTGCTGGAGGATATCGGCAACGTGCCCATTATTGTTCGCTCATCAAGCTTGCTGGAAGATAACTTCGGCAGTTCTTTTGCCGGCAAGTATGAGAGTTATTTTTTAGCGAATCAGGGTACGGTTGAGGAAAATTTGGCTGCTTTGATCGATGCTATTAAAAAAATTTATGCCAGCATCCTCACGCCCGACGCGCTGTTTTACCGGCAGATTCACGGCCTTGATGACTACGATGAACGGATGGCCATTCTGATTCAAAAAGTTCAAGGCAAACGATATGGTCAATATTTCTTCCCATTTATTGCCGGAGTCGGATTCAGCCGTAACCCTTTCATCTGGAATAACAAACTCAAACGAGAGGACGGCTTTCTACGTATTGTCTTGGGGCTGGGGACGCGAGCGGTTGATCGAGTATCGCGTGATTATCCGCGCATGATTGGCTTAAGCCATCCCTTGATCAGGCCTGAAAAAACCGCTAGAGATATGATCCGGTATTCGCAACAATTTATCGATGTGATCGATTTACAACAGGGAGAGGTAAAATCGATTCCCCTGTCTCAAATACTTTCTTGCGATTTCCCCGGCTATCAATATATTGCTTCGGTTGATGAGGGCGATTACGTTAAACCGGTCTTTTCTCTCGGCAGCGAAATTCCGCCGGAGAATTTAGTCTTAACCTTTGACAACCTACTCAAAAACACCGATTTTGCCAAGATAATGAAAACTATCTTGAAGAAACTTGAGCGTCATTACGAACGCCCGGTGGATATTGAATTTACGGTGGAACTCATTCCGGGGTATCCCAAGCCCAGTTTCAAAATCTACCTATTGCAGTGCCGGCCACTAAGCAATCGAGACTGGGACCCGAACATTGCCATACCTCAAAACATCCCTAGAGAAGAGCAGATCTTTACCTCAAACCGCATTGTACCGCAGGGTATTGTCGATAAGGTTAAATATATCGTCTACGTGGACCCGGAACGCTACATTCAAACTCACGATAACAGTCTACGCCTAGAACTGGCTCGAACGGTTAGCCGCCTCAACAAGAAGCTTGAAGGTGAACTCTTCATCCTAATGGGTCCGGGCCGTTGGGGTAGTTCTAACGCTGATCTTGGGGTAAAAATATCCTACGCCGATATTTATAACACCAGCATGCTGATCGAAATTGCCATTCCCCGCAACGGAGCTGATCCGGAATTATCTTATGGCACTCACTTCTTTCAAGATTTGGTCGAAACCAACATCTATCCGCTCGCGCTTTTTCCCGAAAGCTCCGAAACCGTTTTCAACATCGCATTTTTTGACCAGGCTCACAATCAATTGGCTTCGCTTCTGCCCCAAGACAGTGCTCTTACAGATTATATAAAAGTCATCAATGTGCCAAAAGAAAGCCAAGGTCGCTTGCTGCGAGTTGTCATGAGCGCGAATACCAGCCAGGCTCTAGCTTACCTGCATCAATACGAAGAATAGCACCTTTTTGATCCGAAAGTGGTCGTGTGGAAATTTAAAAGACCTCGATATTTATGAGGTCTTTTTCGCGAAGGTTGCAGCTAAGGCTAAATGCGCAGTTCGTACCCTTGTCCACGTCGAGTCAAGATCATTTCCGGAATGCGTGGATTATCTTCTATTTTTTGGCGCAACCAGCAGATATGAACATCAAGCGTTCTGGTATCGCCCAAGTACTCCGTATTCCAAACTTCCTGCATTAAATCACTCCGGCTGACCACCTTACCGACATTTCTCATCAGCAGAGCCATCAGTTTTGTTTCTTTGGGAGTTAGATGAATTTCTGTTTCATTTTTGCGCAGGGTGGTTTTATCCATGTCTAAAACCATTCCATCAACTTCAACCAACCCATGCGATTCTTTTTGACGAGGCATCACAATCCATCTCCTAAACTAAATTTATTTGATAATGTTAAATAAACGCATTGCTCATAATAGAGACACAAACTTTAAGAATATTATAGATAGCTTGAGTAAAAAAATCTATAGGACGTGTGTCCTGCTTTGCTTGCATATATCTAAATAGTTAGTTGGTTTAACGATGTTAAGTCGCTATGACTAACAGTTCCTGGGTAGGTGGGGACAATCCCCTATTGACTAAACATTAATTGACTAAGTTTATTAAGCTGTCATTTTAAGATGGGTTTGCAACTTATCCAGTTCAAACTTGGTCAGGTCTCGCCATTGACCGGGATGCAGATCACCCAGCTCAATTGGCCCAATGGCAATACGGATCAGACGTAGTGTAGGATGGCCGACCGCAGCAGTCATACGCCTGACCTGGCGCTTGCGCCCCTCGGCGATGACAATTTTAAGCCAATCTGTGGGCACTTGTTGACGATAACGTATCGGTTCTGAGCGCGGAAAGAGCTCCGGTTCAGCTACCAACCGCTCCACTTGAGCCGGTCGGGTAGGTTGATCTTGGATCATTACTCCGGCCCGCAACTGATCAAGGGCCGCCTCATCGGGGACACGTTCCACTTGGACCAGATACACCTTAGGAAGCTTATATCTGGGATGGGTGATGCGATGGGCCAGCTTACCATCCGAAGTGAGCAGAAGCAACCCTTCGCTATCGTAGTCCAGGCGGCCGGCCGCGTAAACATCAGGGATGTTTACAAAATCGCCCACAGTGGATCGCCCTTCCGGGTCTGTAAAGGAACTGAGCACTTTATACGGTTTGCAAAAAATAAGCGTACGACTGACGGCTAATTGTTTAGGCGATTGAGCCGGATAAAAACGGCGATTTTTTTGTTTCGACATAATGTTGACGCCGAAACTTACTCCCACACCAAGCCACAAACTGAGACAAATGATGTATTGTTATGATCGGCCGGGCAAAGATCATACGAGATAGTTTGCCCTTTTGTTTGCTGCAATGCGCTTAGTGTGAAATAAAAGGGAGACAAACCACATACGTTCCGCTCAAATTGTCCGGCTTTCATAAAGTTAAAGAAAGCGCCGGCGCTGCCCAAACCCAAATTGTTCATTAGGGCCTGATCATCTGTTTTCATTTTTTCGTAGCCAGCTGAGTCGATCGGCGGGCCATCGAACGCCGGCCCCATGTGGGCTAAATCACCGGAGGCAACGATCAACGTCCGCCGGCTGGCGATAATCTCACGCAAGGCGGCTACAAAAGCTTTAATAGTCGCGTCTTCGGCGATGTCGGCTTCATCGAGCATAAAGTGTCGGAACGAGCCGGTTAATATAGGTAGGATCGGGCATGGATTGCCCTCACGCAAATATTGCAGCCAAACAATATCCAGCTCAATGGAATGCTCGCCGCGATGGTGAAGCTCATCACTAAAGGCACGGTCAGGGCCGATGACTCCGGCCAGATGATCGACCAAATCCGTTGCGGTTGGCAGTACGCCTAACGGTGATGCGTAATTTTGCGGGGTAAGGGTAATGGTACCGTAGCTACCGTTATGGTCGGTGCCGATGACAATGATCAACTCGGCCTGGCGAACGGCCTCGGCGGCGCTGGTCCACACCTTGGCATAAACCGGGCCACCACGGTGATAGTCGATGTGAGGGCTGATGATAGCCCGGCTGTCGGCGGCTGCCGCTACAACCGGGCCGGCCTTATCGACGTATTTTTTTAACATCTGCCGCAAGGCTCCGGCCTGAGCGGGATACGACCCTCCCGCCAGCGCAGGCTGGCGATGCGGAGCCGAGCGATAGGTTTCTATGGCAGACAATTTTGCTTTATTATAAGTCTCACCCTCTAAAAGAAGAGCCTGATCGAACTGCTCTAACAAATTTTCCAGGACAGATTGAGACATTTGCAAGCCATACCGGCTCTTTAAGCTGCGCTCGATATCAGAAACGGTGTGCCGGCCGTCGCACAACATAGCTACGGGACCAAGAGCCTGGGGCAAAATGATAGCCGCTTCAGTGAGTTTTAACCCGTCTTGTAGGATGAAAACTGGCTCATTTTGATAGATGGTTCGTTGGACGCTGATGTTTCGTAGTTTAGGTTTATGTAAGTGATCCATAGTCAGCCTGTGGTAGCCGGGTCTTGCGATGCCAACTCAAACAAGTGATGAATTTAAGGTCATACAGTTAAGGATAATTAAATTATATCCGACTTTTAACTATTATAAAAATGAAGCGGCCAATTTCAAACAGCTAGTCGGTGTGCCAATCTTCAACGACCATACGGAAGATATCTGACTCGGTAACCACGCCGACCAGCCGGCCATCGCTATCAACCACAGGCAAACCGCTGATTTTGTAATCCAGCATCATCTTAGACGCCTCTTTAATTGTGGCATCTTGAGCGATGACTCTGGGTTCGGGCGTCATGATCTTTTCCACCGTCAGGCGTGAGAGCACATAGTTCAGTTCCCAGATACTCAACGAGGTTGCACCGGAAGGTTCGGCTTCGCGTACGTCACCCAAGGTCACGATACCCACCAGCCGGCCGTCTTTGACAACCGGCAGGCGACGGATATCATTTTCGGTCATTAATTGATGGGCGTCCGGCAGAGTTACATCGGGGGTGATGGTGATCACATCCCGACTCATCCAATCTTTGACATATTCATGTTTCATCGCGTTCATCTCCTCACGTCATTCAGCAACTGCTTAGATACCTAAATAGGCTTTGCGGACATCTTCATTACTGGCCACCTCTCGCGATGGGCCTTCCAACTCAACTTGACCTTCGTTGAGCACGTAGGCGTAGTCGCTCACGGCCAGCGCCATCTGGACGTTTTGTTCAACCAGCAGCATGGTCAACCCTTCATCTTTCAAACGGCGCAGGATTTCAAACAGGTCCAGCACCAGAAACGGCGCTAACCCCAACGACAGTTCATCGATCATCAACACCTCCGGCTGGGCCATCAAACCGCGAGCCACGGCCAGCATTTGCTGCTCACCGCCGGACATCGTGCCCGATTTCTGATCACGCCGTTCCTTCAGCCGGGGGAACATCTCGAAGACCCGTTCCAAGTTTTGCTTGTAATTTTCTTTAGCTCGACCGGTAAACGCGCCCATTTCCAAATTCTCAAAAACGGTCATATCGGTGAAAAGCTGCCGCCCTTCCGGCACCAGCACTAACCCCTGCGCCGCCTTGCCGTGGGCCGACATGCGGGTTATATCAGCGCCGTTGAAGTTGACCTGGCCTTTCGACGGCTTGAGCAGGCCGACCACCGTGCGCATTAGCGTGGTTTTGCCCACTCCGTTAGCCCCCACCAGCGAGGTGAGTTTTCCTCGCTCCAAGTTGAGCGATACATCCCACAAAATCTGAACCTCACCGTAGCCGGATGACACATTTTTAATTTCCAAAACAGCTCCATTTGTCGCCATCGATCTGCTCCTATCCTCCACTCATCAACTTTTCGGCCAGAGCCGGATCGCCCAAATAAGCTTCGATCACTTTAGGATCATTGACGATCTCGCCGGGCACCCCTTCGGCAATCAGTTCGCCATGATCCAAAACGATAACCCGATCGGACACGTTCATTAAGGCGTGCATCACGTGCTCGATAATGAGAATCGTCACGCCTTGCTCTCTGATTCTGAGCACGACCTGCACCATTTCGGCGATTTCGGTCGGATTTAGGCCGGCCAGCACCTCATCCAGCAGGAGCAGGTAGGGGCGAGCCGCCAGCGCCCGAGCCATTTCGAGCCGTTTCTTTTGGGCCACGTTCAGACTGGCGGCCAGTTGATCGCGTCGTTCAGCCAGGTGGAGAAACTCCAGCACCTCCAGCGCAATTTCTTCGGCCTGGCTCAGCGACCGCTGCTCGTGGCCGTAACAAGCGCCGGCCATCACATTTTCCAGAACAGTCAACTCTTGCAGAGGCCGGACAATCTGGTGCGTCCGGGCTAACCCCAGCCTGACCACATCGTACGGCTTCCAGCCCGTCATATCAACGCCTCGAAAAATAATTTGTCCTCTCGTGATCGGAAACACCCCGTTGATGCAGTTGAACAGCGTGGTTTTTCCGGCCCCGTTCGGTCCGATCAAGCCCAGAACCTGCCCTTGCGGAATGTCAAAGGTCACATTCGATACCGCCGTGAGACCGCCAAATTCTTTAGTTACATCGCGAACTTGTAGCAAAGCGCCATTGGTCTGACTCATTCTAAAATCCTCCACAATCTTCTAAAACGGCTGCGCAGCCAGCCGACGATGCCGGTCGGCACAAACAGCACGATCAGCAGCAGCAGCAGACCGGCAAAGGCCAACTGTAAATCCTTAAAGAGGGGACTGGTCAGCAGAAAGCTGCGCAGGGCCTCGTAGGTGGTGGCTCCGACCAGCGGCCCCAGAACGGTGCCCTGGCCGCCGAGCATGACCATCACGATAAACTCAATCGAGCGATGCAGCCGGAAGGCCTCTTGCGGGGCGACGCTGCTGTTTCGGAAGAAGAAGATCACGCCCAATATCCCCGGAACGATGGCTGAAAGAACGTAAGCCCACGTCTTGGCCGAAGGCGTTCGCACGCCCATGACCATCGCCGCCTCTTCATCTTCACGGATGGCCAACAAGCCCAGGCCAAACCGGGAAAATTTGATACCGTAACTCAAGACCACAATGATGATCGTCAGACCAAAGACCGCCCAGTAGGTCAACCACTGCATTGTGGCCGGGCCACCATAATCTTTATAAACCAGAAAATTTAGTTCCAGGCCGACCGGACCGCCAAACAGATCAAAATTATTGACAAACGTTCGCACCGCTTCGTTGATGCCGATGGTGGCCAGGGCGAAGTAAGCGCCGCGCAGGTGAAGGATGGCCTTGCCCAACAACAACGCCAAAATCCCTGCCGCCAGCCCACCCACCGGCGCCGCCAGCCACAGCGACCAACCGTGCTGGGTGATGAGATAAAAGCCCACATACCCGCCTAAGCCGAAGAAGACGATATGACCAAAACTCACATAGCCGGTATAGCCCAGGATAATATTTAAACTGGAGGCGAGCGACACCGCCATCAAAATCAAGAACATCGTCTCCCGCCAGGTGTTGGAGCCGGTGATGACCGGCACAAACCCGCCGATCAAGACCAGGCCCAACGCCAGCCAGAAGGCGGGATATTTCCAGCCGCCCAGCTTCATCGCTCCCAGGTTAAACCCGCCGCGGTCCAATGCTTTCCCGGCCGGAGCCGGTTTAGAACTGCTCATCTTAGCGACCTCCTCCCATCAAACCTGTCGGGCGGACCATGAGAATGATCACAAACAGGACAAACTCGATGACCGGCACCCAACTGACCGGCATAAAGACCGGGACGACCCCTTCCAACCCGCCCAGGATCAACCCGCCCAGCAAAGCGCCGGTGGGATTGCCCAGGCCGCCCAAAACGACAATTACAAAACTCTTGAGTTCATACACGCCGCCGGACAAAATGGTAAACGAGAAAAACGTCGCGATTAACCCACCGGCAATCGCCGCCAACATCGAGCCGATGCCAAAACTGAGCGCCAGCGTTTGGGTTGACGGAATGCCCATCAACTCGGCCGCCGAACGGTTGTTAGATACGGCTCGAATAGCTTTGCCGGGCTGCGTTTGGTAGAGGAATAGATACAACAAAGCCGCTACCAAAACCGCAATCAGCGCCGCGACCAGACGAGTGCCCAGCAGCGTAACCGGCCCCAACGAGATGCTACCAATGGAGAAATCCATATTGCGGGGCGTCGTGGTAAAAACGGCCGTGCCGACCCCGATGATCATCATGTTGACCGAAAACGTTGCCAGTAACGATGACAGGTGCGGCGCGTTCAATACCCGATGCACCGCGATAAAATAGATACAAAACCCCAATAGTAATCCCAAGACAGCGACAATAACCAGAGCCAGGTAAGGATTTAACCCCATCCCGATAGCCCCGGACAGAAAAAACATCGCAAACATGCCGAGAGCGATAATAGGACCGTGGGCTAAGTTAATCACATCCATCACGCCAAAGATTAACGTCAGGCCCATAGCCGCCAGCCCGTAAACAAAACCTAGTAACAAGCCATCAGCCAAAGAAGCAATTAATTGTTCCATAAGACCGTACCTCTGCCCCCTTTTGGTAGAGATGGTGTATCTTTGCAAAACATGGGCTTTTGGGTAGGACAACCTTAAGTTTGTCTGACCTTAACCCAGATAATTGAAAAGATACGAAATGATAATCAAAAATAGAGAGTATCAGGTGGCAGCCACCAAAGCGACCGCCACCTCTTGTTGATAACGTTAGGGCATTTGAGCCAGCGGATAAATGGGTTCGGCCGATTGACCTTCAACCGGCCAGACAACCTGTTTAACCAGGTTCCCATCGGAATCCTTTTGCCATTGAACGTAGACCATCTCGTGGGCCTCTTGCAGGCCATGCGATTCCGGCGTGGTATTGAATTTGACAGTGCCATAGAAGGTCATAAGATTCATGCCGTCGAGCGCGGCTTGAACCGCAACTGGATCAACCGAGCCGGCTGTTTCAATCGCCTGCTGCAACACCAGACCGGAGGCATAACCGCCGGCGGCGTGGTAGGCCGGTTCCTCACCAAACTTGGCTTCATACGCCGATACAAAATCAGCCACGGTCGGCCCGTACCATGCCACTCCGGCGGCCTCAGCCGCTTCCGGTGTGTAATTGGCTTGTGGTTCCCATTGGCTGGGGCCAACGACGCCCAACGCCGCATCGCCCAACTCAGCAAAGTCTAATTCCGGGGGCGCGACCAATAAAGCCAGGAATTCCACAGAGGTTTCCTTCTCATGGAGCTGTCGGGCAAAGGTACTGCCGTCATTAAAGTGACCGCCGCCCATCACGGCATCGGGTTCAGCCGCGGCTATTTTGTTGATAAATGGGGCAAAATCGGTGGTTTCGCTGTCGTAGCCTTCACTGAGTACCACTTCGTACCCCTTACTTTCGGCATACTTCTGGGCCGCATCGACCACATCGGTGGAGAATTTAGCGTTTTCGAAAACAAATGCGATCTTTTTAGCATCGGGGTTTAGGTTACCTAGCAGGTCAATGGCTCCTGTTAGATAGCGGCTAGCCGGGGTGTAAAGCTGATAAACTAAGGTGAGACCTTTTTGATAGGTTTCATCGGAGGCGGCGCCGGTGGTAATCATGATTTTACTGTAGGTTTCGGCGATGACAGCGGCAGCATCGGTGAGACCACTACTATAGGGGCTGATCAGGAAGTCGGCGCCATCCTGCTCAACAAGCGTGGTGTAGAGCGATTGGACCCGCTCTTTGGCGCTTTCATCATCATAGGTAACGGCTTCAAATTTCACAACCGTGCCATCCGCCAAGGTAATGCCATCTTGGTTAACCTGTTCCAGCCACAATTCCAGACCATGCGTTTGGCCTCGGGATGGGACTTCCTGACTCCCGGTCTTCGAAGCGGTATAGCCAATCGTCACCACCACTTCCTCACCGGTCATGGCTTCTTCAGCGGCCGGCTCTTCGGCGGGAGCAGCTTCTTCAGCCGGGGCAGCGGCTTCTTCCTTGGCTTCTTCAGCCGGAGCAGCGGCTTCTTCTTTCGCTTCTTCCTGAGCCGGAGCGGCCGCTTCTTTGACCTCTTCTTTAGCCGGAGCAGCCGGTTGAGGCGCAGTTCCACCACATTGCACCACCGCGAAGATTAACGCTAACAGCATTACAAAAAGAGATAACCTTTTCATATTCACCCTCCTGGTGATTACATCATTGTATTTTTGAAAGATTTATTTAATTGGTCAGGTTACAAAGATTTAATGAAACAGTCGTCTCAAACGATACCTCCTTCCAAGTGCGGTATCTTTTACAATGAACTGAAAAGGGATTCGACGAAGTGAATTTGAATGAGTGGGGAACTCTTTCGCCTAAGAGGTTGAGCCAACGATGGCGCATTTGATGAAGCATCTGAATTAACAGATAGAGGATTGCGTTAGGTCTTCGAATATGAAAAACCTATTAAGCTAAATTAGTTTGAATTTTTTATTCTATTTGATACCGCTCCAACTATTACAAGATTACTGCCTATTCTATGTCTTATGATATAGTTTGTCATCGGACTAAGGATCTATTTTTGTGAAAAAAGGTACTAATTTTTGTGAAAAAAGGTACTAGCACTCGGGTTTACCCTCTGCTATATTGCCTAATCGAGCAAAATTCATAGAATTTCATCTGATATCACAAGCCAAGCAAATGAAATAGTTTTAGGACTTACGCAGAGTGTAGAACAATTTGCTAAATTGTTCCCTATTTTGGGCAGACTCGTGGCGCAAATTGGCAATTTACGCTTCAAAATCGGACATTTGCGTAAGTCCTGAGTTTATCAAGGAAGTCTGTATTAGCGCATATGAAGACAGCCATCAAAACCGAGCTTAGTCCATCGCCACCTGCGCTTCAGGGGTTGACGGAACAGGAAGCCGTGGCGCGGCGCAAACAGGGTTTGGGGAACGACGTCAACATCGGCAGCAGTCGATCCTACTGGGATATCGCCCGGGCCAATCTGTTTACTTTATTCAATAATATCTTATTTGTCATTGGGGTAGCGCTCATTTCTCTGGGGCGGGTCAATGATGCGGTGACCAGCGTCGGTATCGGCTTGGTCAACGCCTGCATTAGCACCATCCAAGAAATTCGGGCCAAACGGCAGCTCGATCAAATTGCCCTGGTGGCTCGGCCTGAAGTCACGGTGGTCCGTGACGGGCAAGAGAAGATTATCGATCCGGCCGATCTGGTTAAAGGCGACATCATCCGCGTCAGTTCCGGCGACCAGGTAGTGGTCGATGGGGAACTGCTTGAAGGCGCCCTGGAAATGGATGAGTCGCTCTTGACCGGCGAGCCTGATTTGATTCGCAAACAGATCGGCGATAGGCTTTTGTCCGGCAGTTTCTGCGTCACCGGCTCAGGCTATTACGAAGCTCAAAAAGTCGGAGCCGAGAGTTTCGCCAACCAACTCACCATGACGGCCCGCGACTTTCAGTTGGTCTATACCCCCTTGCAGCGCAAAGTCGATTTTGTGG
>JAGRCC010000688.1:7778-10382 GCA_020433785.1 Anaerolineae bacterium | reverse complement strand
AGACAATTAGATCTTTTAGGAGATGTAAGGAGCCATCATGAGTAAAGATAAAGTTACCAAAACCGATGCTGAATGGCGGGCACAGTTGACGCCGGAACAGTTTAAAGTCACCCGGCAAAAAGGCACCGAACGCGCTTTCACCGGCAAGTATTATAACTCGAAAGAAAAGGGCGTCTATCAGTGTATTTGCTGCGGCACTGAGCTATTTAGCTCGGACACCAAGTTCGACTCCGGGACGGGTTGGCCTAGCTTTTGGGCCCCGATCAATGAGGAAAATGTGGCGACCGAAACCGACACTAGCTGGTTTATGCGCCGCACCGAAGTGCTCTGCGCCGTGTGCGATGCTCACCTGGGGCACGTGTTTGACGACGGCCCAGCGCCAACCCATCAGCGTTACTGTATGAATTCTGCGTCGCTGAACCTGGTCAAAAAGGAAAAGCCGGTCGCTGGTGAATAGACTTTATTGGAATTAAGGTGACAGTCATTAAACGGACTGGATATCGGGCCTGTTTGCAGAAGAGCCTTCATATTTAGCACCAAAAAGTGATTGTCATCTGGTTTCTCGTTAAGTAGCCGAGATTGGTCCAGTATCAGCCAGATAATAGCCATACCGCTTATTAAGAAACTGGACCAATCTATACAGGGTTGCTTGACAATAAAGCAACTGTAAGGCAGCATGAAGCCGCTCTCTAACAAGGGAGCGGTTTTTTGTTGTAAATTGAAGGTCTGACGGCGACACTATTTATAAGGAGGTGGGAATGTCTGAACCGACCGAAGCCCAACCTAAACCAACCCGCATCAATCTGGAACTGCCTAATGAATTAGACGCGACCTACGCTAACTTGGCCTTGATCAACCACTCGGCGTCCGAAATTATCATTGATTTTGCCCGGGTCATGCCGAACAAACCCAAGGCCAGAATTCACAGCCGGATTGTGATGACTCCCCTCAACGCCAAACTACTGCTGCGAGCGCTGGCCGATAACTTGAATAGATTTGAGATGAAATACGGTGAGATCCAGATTCCCGAAAATATCATGATCGATCCGGAGAAAGGGTTTACAAAATAAGATGGCCGATAACTACAGTTTGAGCCAAGATTTGCAGGTGATTGTCAATCAGATTAACCAGACCTTTGAAGCGAAAAGCGCCGTGCGCGACGTGACGCTGAGCCGCTCTCGCGAATTGATCCGGTACTGCGCTAATTCGATCCGGGCCATCCATCGCGGCGACGAGGCCGAAGCGCGCGCCTTACTGGCAACGGCTAACTCCGTGGCGACCGAGATGATCGCCGAGTCTCAGACGTACCCCGATGTGTATTATGCGGGCTACACTCAAGATGCACTCAAGGAGTTGGCCGAAGCCCACATTACGCAGGCGATTATTTTGCAGGAGCCGCTGCCGACGCCGGAACAGCTGGGCATCGAATCGCCGGCCTATCTGAACGGCCTGGCCGAGGGCGCCAGTGAGTTACGTCGCTTTGCCTTGGATGCCCTGCGCCGGGGTGAAGTCGCTCTGGCCGAGCACATGCTGGAGCATATGGACGATATCTACAGCGTGCTGGTTACGGTCGATTTTTCCAGCGCCATTACCGGCGGCTTGCGCCGGACGACCGATGTCCTACGCGGCGTGCTGGAACGGACTCGCGGTGATGTGACGACCGCCGTGCGTCAAGAAGCGATGCGGGCCGCCCTCCAGCAGTTTGAGCAGCGCATCGGGTTGGAATGAACCGGCCGGGCGATGAGACTAACCGCCACGCTGAGGTCTCGCTGCCCGTTGTCCGCGCCAGCGAGTTGGCGCAGTACAGCTTTTGCCGCCGGGCTTGGTGGTTAACGACCATCAAGCAAATTCCGGTTCAGTCCGAACAAACTCTGCGCCGAGGCCGGCAGGCTCATGCTCGGCACGAAATGCAGGTGCGGGCGGCTGCCGGCTGGCGCTATGGAGGGTTCTGGCTCATCGGGGCCGGGGGCCTCTTTTTTATTATCGCCTTGATTTCAGTGTGGTTGGGCGGCGGCTAATGTCACTACTTTTCGCCGTTGCGCTCGTGTTGCTGCTGTTGGGCTGGTTGTCGCTGCGGCGAGCGACCGCCGTTCGCCGCAAGACCGGCCTGCCGGAGGGGCGGCTGGTCTATGTCGATCACCATCGCCGGGATTGGCAGCCCAACGATAAGCCGTTTTATTCGGCCACATACCGCCTGGTCGGGAAACCCGATTATTTAGTTGAAACGCCGCAAGGCATCATTCCGGTCGAGGTCAAATCCGGCGCTGCGCCCGACATCCCTTATCTGGGTCATCTGTTGCAGTTGGCCGCTTACTGCCTCCTAATCGAAGACACCACCGGCCGGCCACCTCCACACGGCTGGCTCAAATATGCCGACGCTCTCTTCGAAGTCGATTACACCCCCGAACTCCGCACCGAACTGCTCGATACGCTCGTGGCCGTCCGCCGGGATCGACCGGCTGATAATGTGTCGCGTAGCCACGATCAGGTGAATAAGTGCCGCGCTTGTGGGCTTAACTATGCCTGCGATGAAACATTGTATTAGCTATACTGAAATCAGAATGAAAGCAGAACTTTTCAGGTAGCTGTTTCGTCATGCCCGAA
>JAGRCC010000688.1:0-7726 GCA_020433785.1 Anaerolineae bacterium | reverse complement strand
GGCGGGGAAGCATGCGAGAATGACGACCAAAAGTTTCGGTCTCGATCTATTTTGGGTATAGTCCCGGTTGCTGTCTGTTATGAAGACACGGGTTGGGTATTCACCCCGGCAGTGACGATCTGCCGTAAAGCGGCATTGGTTCCGCCATATTCCAACAATTGGGCAATCCGCTCGCGATCCGGCAAGTTGGACTGACGCACCTGAGCGATCAACCGGCCGGTGTCCTGCTCTTGACGAACATAGCGGATGGCTAATTCGGCCAGACTGTGTGGCGGCATGGCTTCCAGATAATCGATGCCTTCCCGGTAGACGATTTTACTAGCTAATAGAGAAGCCGTGGCAATGGTCAGATAGGTTTCGGGGATGTCGGTAAACAGACGATGGCCGGCGGTTTTCAATAGTATCGGCGGAATATGTTGTTCGACAATTGATCGGGTCAGCTCGTTGTCCGTCTCTCGCAGCGCCGGGATGCGGTCCGATAGGATATCGGTGGCCCGAATGATGACATTACTGAGGCGGGTGCTGAGTTCAGGCAGCGGGACATCGGGTTTGTGCAGATGCTCGCGAAACAGCGTCTCCGCTTCGAACCCCGCCAACTGGCGCAGTTTGACCAGCACTTCCTGCACAAACTGCTCTTTGATCGCCAAAAATTCGGCTTCCTGCAGCAGCATATTGGCGATAATTTCAAAGCTGCTGCAGACCACACCACATTTGTTGGCCGAACTATCCTTAACAATAATGACGCCATGTTCGGCCAGCCGCAGCCGGGCTTCCGGGGTAATGAACAGGTTGGCGCCTTCCACAATCACGGCGCTCGACGGCTTGCCATCGGGCGTCAGAAAGTGCGGCCAATTGTTGTGATTGATGGTTTGAGGGCGACCGCCGGCGGGAATGAAGGCATCGGTCACCAGGCGGTTATGCAGGGTGTTGCGGGCGTTGACGCCATCCGGGTCTGTCAACCGAATAACGCGACCTTCGGCGCTGAGTTTAGCCGGGGAAAAGTCGGTAATCGGCAGTTCGGCCTCGACCAGGCGCAGCAGTTCGCCATGATCCAGGCCGGCCGGATCTTCGGCGCAGCCGCTTCCGTCGGCAATGCCGACAAAACAGACATGGTCCCCAAATTCACGCTGTAAGATCCGAATTTCATTGCCGGCGACATCGCCGTCCGGCCCGCCGGTCATTTTAACCCGAAATGGTTGGGTTCGAGGGTTGATGCCGCGATACCGCAAGGCATATTCCAAAAATACATTGACCCCTTCGCTGGTGACCCCATATGCCTTATGATTAATGCCCGCTCCCGGTTTAGAACTCATAAAGGCGGTCGGCTGGGGGTAGCCGCGCTTTCTGGCTCGCTCGACAATCCAGCAAATGAGCCGGGTGGAAATATTTTCATCCGGCCCTAAATACAGCAACTCTTGGAGGCCGTAATAATCTTTAATCCACCGGCGAGTTGGCTCGTCGGGCGTAATCAAATCCAGCAGGGCATCGGCATAGGCTTTCCCACAGCGATCAGGCGAGGCGTCGGGCTGAATTAGCAATACCCCTTTGGCACCGCCTTCAGGAATATCTTTGTTTTTCAACTGTTGGGCGTAGGCCAGATTGTAAGCCTCGTCATACAGCCGTTCGCATTCCAGCGAATGGTGTTCCACGCCACGCGGGCGAACGATACGAATCCCACCCCGGGCAATATCTCGAAAGCGGACGTGAAACCCGTCGAACTGCTGGCCATGCACAAAAAAAACGCCAAAGGGTTTCTGGGGTCGATCTTCCGTCATCAGCCAGTCAGGCTCACAGCGCAGCGAGAAGGCCGCTCGATTGGCCAGATAGACATTGGTTTTCAAGGTGGTCCCCACAGCTTGTAGCATGGTTTGCAAGATGCACCGATCATCGGTATTGTCGACCTGATGGGCAATCGCGGCCGTCAGACTCTCGGCCTCCGGTTGAAAGGAGACCGCTTCTCCGGTGGGCGAAAATCGCCACAAAAACAGATCGACGATCTTCAAAGCGATGGCAAGATTGCGGGTGGCTCCGGTTAGAATGCGCTCTCGGGTAAAGATCAGCGAATTCTTTTTTGACAATCGTTGGTGAATCAGATGGCTCAAGGCGGTCAGGACTTCGGCTTGGGTTAATGACACCTTGTCGAAAGCATAGGCGGTTTGAATGGTGACATCGTGGACATAATTGAGCCGCTTCAGATCGTGGCATAGTTCGGTCCAAAATCTTTCGGTCATTTCAGACGAGCCGGCTTCGGAGGTTTTGACGAAAAAGCTGAACAGCGACACCACATCGCCCGATCCATGATCGAAATTATCTAAATAGGCGCGTCGAATATCAATGTGGCACTGGCCCAAATGGGAGGCAATCCGCTCGAACAGCGCCCGCTGCGAGGCATTGCCAACGCCGATTGTGATCCGAAACTCCCCTGGCGTTGCCAGCCTGACCCATTGGACCTGTGTCTCGTTTGTGCCGCGAAGCGCGTTGACAATCCGAAAATCGTCGCAGATGCGATGAGGCGACACTTTGAGGATATAAGGCGCGGTGCAGTGGCGGACATGCTGCTCGATCATTTCACACGTAATATCGGGTTCATGGGTTTCGAGATGGGCTAAGAGCTTTCGGATTTTTTGAGCTTGGTTTGGGTCCTGCGGATCGCATGGCTTCTGCGGCGCAAAATCAAACACGTCAAGGACAAATTTCCCATCGGAAGCGGTGTAGACTTTGGCCGAAGAGAGGGGCAAATCGTGGGTGATTTGTTTCACCAACCGGCTCAGTTGGCCCGGATAATTCTCATCATTGATAAAGGTATATTGTAACCCGTTTTCACTCCGCAGGATCAATTCTAAAGGTAAACCGGTGGCCTCGATGGCAATAATGGCCTTCAGATGATTGCGCTGGCTTTCCTCATCGATGTCGTTGAAATAGGCCTCCGGCATCGTCTGGTAAAAATGCGGCGTCACCTGTTCGGTGGTGCTTCTGAAACTGGCTAGTAGGGCCTCAAGTTGGTCTGATACACGTTCTGATAGCTGACATGATAAGGGCATTGGGCAATTCCTCCTGTAATGTTATATTATTATCCTGAATACACGAGAATTGCATTGGAGATATCGGGGAAAACAGTTAGACTATTGGGGTCTAAATCGATTTTTTTAGTTTGGCAACCGGAATAGGTCGAACCGGTCGGGGAAAATCGAAAGGGGTTTTATGATCGATGGGTTTTTATAACTGACGGCTACCCTTCAGGGGTGGCTTCAACTGTAGCCTCTTCAGCCGGTGAACTTTCCGTGGTGCTTTCCGCCGAGGGTGTTTCTGTGGTAGGCGGTTCGCTAAATTGGGGGAATTGACGGGTGGGTTCCGTGTCAGGCGAGGCCTCGGAGGGATCCTCCACCTTTTCCCAAATCTGGTCCACTACCTGGCCTTGAGCGCCCATCACGCCGCGATTGACGCCATTGACGATGACCTCGACCCCACCGCCGTTACCGGCCCGAATGGCCACCCGCCGTTCGCCGGTCCAGTTAGGTGTATCGCCTACTTCCAAAATACCTTCGAACACTTTCGCGTCATCGGCCAGAATCTGAACCCATGATGACTCTAAAATCGACAATTCGACGGTAACGCCGGAATAGATTAGCGGCGTTGGCGTACCGGTGGGTGGAAGCGCCGTCGGGGTGTTGGTTGGGGGCGGGGTGGTGGTGGGCAGCAGCAGGGCGGAGTCTTCGGTAATGCCTTCGGCCCGGGGCGTGTTGGTGGCGGTAGCGGTAATAGTGGGCGGCGACAGCAGCGCGCCATTGGCCAGATACCAGACGCCGCCAACCACTAAGAAGCCCAGCACAACCCCGATCAGTAGCTCCATATTAAAATAGGAGCGCGGAGCCATCGACAGATTCATAAACTCAATGCCGTCTTGTGTGAGTCGCTGCCCTTTGACCGGAATACGGCCTTTGCCATCGTACAAGGTCAACGCCTCAACCGGGTCCAGCTTCAGGAATTTGGCGTAATTACGAATAAGCCCACGGGCGATGACCGGCGAGGGAAACGTATCAGCCTTATTTTCTTCTAGCGCCTGTAACAGATGCCGCCGGATGTGGGTCGCCTGTTCGACCTCGTCCAGGGTTAATCCCTGGGCTTCGCGGGCAGCTTTGAGTGTTTCTCCCAACTGGGCCAAGAGTAATTTCTCCTAATTAACAGACAACCAGCCGACACATGTCGGCCGGGCTTCAATCCAAGAATGAGATAGTTGCAATTAAGTTATATTACTCTATGAAATCCACATGTCAAATTTTTTGCTCTTATGGCGCTTGACGACTGGCCCCTCTTTATCTATCATGTCGAGAATATATTGAAAACCAGGCCTAATGGCCCGCCGTAATGATTAAGCGGGTAGCCTATGCAGAGGACCCCATGTTAGATAAACTTGAAGCTGTAGAAGCTCGATACGAAGAATTGATGACGCTGATGTCGACGTCCGAAGTCGCCAGCGACCCTGACCGGTTGATGAAATACGGGCGGGAGCAGTCGAACTTGGAGCCGATTGTGACCAATTATCGCCGCTACCGTGATGTGTTAACCCAACTGGCTGAAACTCGTGAAATGCTGGCCGATGATTTGGACGCCGAAATGCGGTCTATGGTTCAGGATGAACGTGAAAGTTTGACCGAAGAACGCGACGAACTGGAGCAAAAGCTGCGCGTGATGCTGCTGCCGAAGGACCCCAATGATGAGAAAAACGTGCTTGTCGAAATTCGGGCCGGGGCCGGCGGCGACGAGGCCGGCTTATTCGCCGCCGATCTGTTTCGAATGTATTCCTATTACGCTGAAAATCACGGCTGGAAAACAGCGGTGATCAGCCAAAATGAGTCGGGCATTGGCGGTTTCAAAGAGATCATCTTTGAAGTCAACGGCCAGGGGGCCTACTCCAAGCTCAAGTATGAGAGCGGTGTGCATCGGGTGCAGCGTATTCCCCAGACTGAAAGCGGCGGCCGCATCCACACCTCTACCGCCACCGTGGCCGTGCTGCCCGAGATGGATGAGGTCGAAGTCGAAATCGATATGAATGATGTCAAAATCGATATTTTTCGCTCGTCGGGGCCGGGTGGGCAGAGCGTCAACACCACCGACTCGGCTGTGCGTTTAACCCACCTGCCGACCGGGATTGTCATTAGCTGCCAAGATGAAAAGAGCCAACTGCAAAATAAAACCAAGGCCTTCAACATTCTACGCGCCCGCCTTTATGATGAAGAGCAGCGCCGTATTCAGGCCGAACACGGCGCGGCCCGCCGCTCTCAGGTCGGCAGCGGCGACCGCAGCGAAAAGATTCGAACCTACAATTTCCCTCAAACCCGAGTCACCGATCACCGCATCGGCTTGACCAGTTATCGACTGGAGTCCATTCTCGGTGGCGAGATAGAGGAATTTATCGATGCGCTCATCAAAACCGACGAAGAAGAAAAGCTCAAACAGTTGGCTGACTCGAATACCAACGGCAAATCCTGATTAATGAGATAACTCCTCACAAAAGGATTGAATAGCTGGGGTAGACGAGGGTATTTGTAAATTACCCAATTAATCCGGAAATAACAAAGCAAGCTTTGTTGCTCCAATGTATTACCCGATTAATTTCTACAGACATTATTGCCCTTGTCTACCCCAGGTTATTTTTAAGAATGGACCCGGCAATAATTGATGACTGATCCCGATCCTCATTTGGCCGAAACCCAAAATCGAACCATCCAGACCCTTTTGACTCACGCCCGGCAGCAGCTTGCCGATGCCGGGTGCGATTCGCCCCGGCTCGACGCCGAGCTGCTCCTGGCTCACATCCTGGGTCGGGAAAGAACTTGGTTGTATCGTTACCCTCAAGCTGAAGTGAGCAAGGCTAACCTGGCCGCCTTTCTAAAGTTGATCGACCGGCGCGTTCAACGCGAACCGGTGGCTTACCTGATCGGTCATAAAGCCTTTTACGGTTTAGACTTTGTCGTCACCCCCGACACCCTGATTCCCCGACCTGAAACCGAATTACTGGTTGAAACAGCTATCGCCTGGGCCGGCGCCTCGATCCGAGCCCAAGCTGAAGCATCAACTCATTCCCAAAAACCCCAATATTCCATTGTCGATGTTGGTACCGGCAGCGGCTGTATCGCGGTTACACTGGCCAAAATGGTGTCCGAAGCGCATGTAACCGCTGTCGATCTCTCCGACCGGGCGCTGGCGGTAGCCCACCTCAATGCCGAACGCCATGAGGTGGCCGATCGGATGACGTTTTTGATTGGGGATTTGCTGGCCTCGCTGCGAGCGCCGGTTGATCTGATCGCCAGCAACCCACCTTATGTCGATCCCGACGAGCTGACTTCGCCCTTCACGGCGCCTGAAGTTCATCGCTATGAACCCCGGTTAGCCTTAGACGGCGGCGAGGCAGGGTTGGCGGTGGTGCAGCGATTACTGGCTCAGTCGCCCCTTTTTCTTAAGCCCGGCGGCATGCTGCTGGTCGAAATTGGCGCGACTCAGGGGAATGTGGTAAAAAAATGGGCTCAGGCCGAATTTCCAACAGCGCTGGTCGAGATTAAGCCGGACTTAGCCGGGTGGGATAGATTGCTTGTTGTTAAAAATCGAGTAGACTAACCGGACTTAGGAAAGAAATGCGCTAAGACCTGGGTGTGGAAGGCCGGGTCTTAATTTGAATTATCTTAACTGCTTAGGTGACTGGCACTTTTGTTTAATAAAGAATGCCAATTGAAAGATACTGCTGTAATTGGCGCGATTAAGTGCCAGTCACCTGGGCTACTGAATGAATGCTTTGGGAACAATCAATGTTTAGAAGTCAACGGAATCTTGTGTCACAGAAGCCAAACCCTTTTGTTTATTTTCTTGAATCGATTGTAGAAGGTAAACTCGGCGGCTGTTTGGTCAACGTTTTAGTAGCGGTGATGGTGATAATGGTGCTGCTGCTGCCGCCGATTTCTCTGGCCGATCGGCTGATGAGCATCGGCTATACGAGCATTGGCGTTCAGGGCGGTAGTATTGAGAAGCAGGGGTTAGAGATCAATTTCTTGCCGGAGGGCGTCACGCGCGCATTCCGGGTGGATCTTGATGTGGTGCCGCGCAGTGCCTTTTTGGAAGGCTCAGCCGGCAGCAGCCTGATCAAAGCCGCCGAAAGCATCCCGCCCAATTTGACCATGCGCAGCCCCTACTATGCCATCGACCGGCGCGGCGCGATGCCGGAGGCGGTGCTGCTGGTTGCGCCCCTGCCCGGCGAAGTTGAAGATATCCATACGCTGGACCTCTACGCCTGGAACGGCGAAACCTGGGATTGGCTGCCCAGCCACAAAGTCCCCACCGAAAATATTATCGAGTCGCAGCTTAACTATCTACCGGAATCGGTGGTGGTGATGGCAACGCACCCGATTAACCCCAACGTTTCTACTAATTATACGCTTGGCGCTCCGCTGCCGGATAATGTTCGCGATACGCTGGTCGAAATCAATCCGCGTGGGTTGTATCTTGACAACGATGGTCAACTCGGCGGCAGTTTGGAGGCGTTGTCGCCCGAAGTGCAAAACTCGTCGCTGTTGGTTATTCCGACCATTCGTAACTGGAGCGATGACGGCATCCTGCGGACCGATTTGATCGACAATATGCTCATCGACGAAGCGCTCAGAGAACGGCACGTCGAGGCCATTGTCGATTTAGTTCAGCGCAACGCTTATCAGGGGATCGACCTCGATTACCGGGC
>JAGRCC010000687.1 GCA_020433785.1 Anaerolineae bacterium | reverse complement strand
ACTCGGAAACTACCAAAGAACCATAACTCTATTATACCATTTCTCGTGAAAATGCAGTAGAGACGGCGGGTTTGCCCAATTGGCTACTGCCAAAACCTACTTCAGCCGGGGCTGTTGACAATGCCCTACCTTCACGCTACACTTGATAAGTGGCAATTATCATCCGATTTAAGGTAAAGTGATGATCGAAGCAGTTAATTTGACGAAAGAGTTCGGCGAATTCACCGCCGTGAAGGATGTTTGTTTGCACGTGCCGGAAGGGGAAGTTCTGGCCCTGCTGGGACCGAACGGCGCCGGCAAAACGACCACTGTGCGCATGCTCGGCTCGATTCTGACCCCCACCCGAGGCTGGGCCAAAATCGCCGGCTTCGATACCGTTAAAGATGCGCAAGCCGTGCGGCAGGTTATCGGCCTGCTGACCGAATTTCCGGGCTTATACATGCGGATGAAAGGGTTGGATTACCTGCGCTTCTTTGGCGAATTACAAGGGATGCCCGGCGATATCATCCGCCGCCGCAGCGAGCAACTGCTCAAGCGGTTCGAATTGTGGGAGGCCCGCGATAAGCAGGTCGGCAAATACTCTAAAGGGATGAAGCAAAAATTAACGCTGGTGCGCGCCATGCTGCACGATCCTCATGTGCTTTTTCTCGATGAGCCGACCTCGGCCATGGACCCGCACAGCGCTAAACTGGTGCGCGATGCCATCGCCGAATTACGACACGAACAGCGCACCATCGTTCTGTGTACCCATAACCTGGCCGAAGCCGAACAACTGGCTGACCGCATCGCCATCGTCCGCCGGGGACAGATCATCGCCCAGGGCACACCGGTTGAGTTGAAAAAGCAGCTTCTCGGCGATCCGCTCATGGAGCTTCGTCTGGCCGGACCGATGAATGGGTTGGTCAACTATTTGCAAGACAAAGTCCAGGTTGTGACTCACGGCGAGGATTGGGTTAGATACACCGTCCCCGATCCCCTCCACTTCAATCCGTCTCTCCTGTCCGAACTAGCCCGTCGAAGCACGCCCGTCGTCACCCTCAGTGAGATCCCCCGCAGCTTGGAAGAAGTCTATCTACAAATTGTCGAAAGCGACCAAAAGCTGGAAGATGCCCTTAAAGAGACGGATGAGACTCCTTTTTAGGAAAAGGCTAAGGCTGAGGCTAAGGTCTTGATTTGAGAATTATATCCATCATCCCCATCCAACTATCCAACCATCTAACTATCCATCTACCCCTTCGTCCGTCGATAATGTCGCCGCGCTTTGGCTCGATTGCCGCAATGTTTCATCTCACACCAGCGCCGGCGGCCGTTGCGACTGGTGTCTAAAAACAACCAGCCGCAGCTCTCTCCGGCGCACTGACCAACTCGATTCAACTTGTCAGACACCAACAATTCCGCCGCCGACCAGGCAATTGGCCACAAAACACGCGCTAAGGCGTTAGCCTCGCCGCCCCAACTCCAGATATAACGCTGACCGATGGGGGCAATCCTCGATGAAATCGACTCGTCTAGCAGAAGATGGTTGAGTCCGGTTAAATCCCCTTCAGCTAACATTTCACCCGCAGCAACACACGAGAAGATGCGATGGATTTCAGCGCGCAGAGTCATGCCTCGTTCAAAGACAGCTTGTGCTCTGACCGGCTGCTGCCGAGCTTGCTCCAACAAGGTCTCGACCTCCCTTTCATTTAGAAAGCCGGCCTGCTGATTCCACCAAACCAAATCGGGATAATGATGAAATCGCTCATATTTGGCCTCGTGGCTGTCCCAATTTTTGCTGTCGACAAAATCCAGACAGGGCCAGCCGCCAAGCCATTTGAAAGTGGGTATGGATTCTCGTTCGTTCATATTGACTCATTATAACCGATAAAACAGTTTTGACAGGTTATAAGCATTACGCTAAAATCTAACCATCAAAAATAGATTAGCAAGTTAGAATGGCTTTGTCAAAATCAATGAGGTGAGCGGGATGAAAAGCCGAAAAAAAGTAATTCTGATTAACTTAGCCGGGATAATGCTTGTTCTCATTATGAGCGCTTGTGCCTCGAATGAGGCCAGTTCCAGTCCACAGCCGGCCACAGCCCCGGCTACCGATCCAGCGCCAACCGCTCCGGCGCAAAACTCCGATCCAATTACCCCTACGCCGTCTCCGGCGGCGAATAGTTTGCAGCCCTACCCCTACACCACCCCCTTGCCGTTGCCAACATCATCCATACTCGATGGCATATATACCAAGCAAGTTAAATTTGAAGGAACGCCCACCCCGTGTCGGCGCTGTGCGCCGTATCGAGCCGAGGGCGGCACGTGGACCTTGCAGCTAAATGCCGGCGCATTTAGGGTGTCGCACGATAGCACCGGCTTTCACGGCATCGGGTCCTTTACCGTTTCGGACAATCAGCTAATCTTATTTAATGACCCTAACTGCCATCTGGAAACCGGAACATACACGTGGGAGATGGACGGTCGCTCGCTCGTGTTGACAACCGATGATGATACCTGTGGTTTTGGTCTACGCGCCAAAAACTTAAGCCTCGGTAGCTGGGTCAAACAGTCCGGGGAAGCGGGAGCCTTAATCGATCGCTGCCAGCCGCCCTCACGAGAAGCCGCCATCAGCGGCCACTGGCCTACACCAGAGGGGTGTTGAGGGGATGGATGGATGGTTAGTTAGTTAGTTAGTTGGTTGGTTGGTTGGTTGGTTGGTTGATTGATTGATTGATTGGCTGGATTGTAATTTATTGGAGCGACAAAGCTAGCTTTGTCATCCAGGTAGGGTCAAAGTAAACTTTGACGCTCCAGACCTTGATGTTAAATGGAGACAAAAATGACTGAGCGCAGATGGTTAGTTAGCGTAATTGTCCTGTTGGCCCTGATTTTAATGTATCGAGAATTCAATCACCCCCTCCCCCTGCAAGCCTCCGAAACGGACGCGCCGCCCAACGTCATAAACGGCTACACCGGCAACAACGTGCGCGAAGGCGCAATCGGCGGCACCATCAGTGGGGGCGGAAAAATAGGCTTCCCAAACCTCGTTACGGGCGATTTCGGAACGATCGGCGGTGGGTTAGGGAACGAAACTGCCACACAAGCCGTCGTCGGCGGTGGTTACAACAATACGACCACGGCTTACCGGGCGACGATTGGCGGCGGCGTTGCCAACTTGGCCACCGGCGGCAGCAGCACCATCGGCGGCGGCGAACGGAATACGACCAACTTTGCCTTTAGCACCGTCGGCGGCGGTTCGTTTAATACGGCCGATGGCCTTAGCGCCACGGTCAGCGGCGGTACAGCCAACATCGCCGGCGGCGAGCGATCAACCGTCGGCGGTGGGACGCAAAATGCCGCTAGTGGTCTCGAAAGCACGGTGAGTGGGGGAATTCGCAATGCAGCGTCAAACGCCTATGCTGCGATTGGGGGTGGAATAAGTAATCAGGCTAGCGGGCGGCGAGCCACCATTGCCGGCGGGGCGGGTAACGTCGCCGCCGGCGAAGATGCCGCGATTGGCGGCGGGCTGAGTAACCAGGCTACTGATCCCTACAGTACGGTAGCCGGAGGTCGAGCCAACCGGGCCGGCAGTGCTAACGATACGGCGGAAGACGCCCGCTACGCCACCGTCGGCGGCGGGCAGGATAATGTGGCCGGTGGTTTGGGAGCAACTGTCAGCGGCGGGCTGGAAAATACAGCCGGCGGCGATTTTGCCGGCATCGCGGCCGGTTCCGGGAATGTCGCTGCCGGCGACTATAGCTTTGCCGTGGGCCGCCGGGCGCAGATTAACGACAGCCACAGCGGCGCTCTGTTGCTGGCCGATGCCACCGACGCCGACTTTACCTCAGAAGCGGCCAACGAGTTCGCGGTGCGGGCCACAGGCGGGGTGCGACTCATCACCGCTGTGGATGACACCGGTCAGCCTGTGGCGGGGGTGCAGCTCGCCGAGGGCAGCGGCGCCTGGCAAACCTTGAGCGATCGCCACGCTAAAGCCAACATCGTTCCAGTCAATGAACAAGAAATTTTGACGTTATTGATGGCTGTCCCGATTAGCTCCTGGAATTACCAAACCCAAAACGCGGCTATCCGTCATATCGGTCCAATGGCGCAAGATTTCTACGCCGCCTTTGGCGTTGGCGAAGACGAGCGCTACTTGACCACGGTCGATGTCGATGGCGTGACGCTGGCCGCGATACAAGGTTTATATCAAATTGTGCAAAGCCAGGACAATCTGATTGCCGACCAACAGCAAACCATCGAATCGTTGATGGCAGAGAATGCGGCCCTATCTATGCGTTTGTCTGCTTTAGAAGATCGTTTTGTGTCTTTGGAACAGTCGCTATCGAAAATCAAATAGTCGAAATATTACCTCTGTTAAGACTGAAATTACCCCTTGACAAACCCTCCGAAGCCTTTATAATAGAAAAAGTATTGTCACTTCATATGAGCATCTACTCCGCCTGGTTATTTCACCTTACGAATTAATAAATCGACCAGTAACACCGTTGCTATTTTTCTTCAGCAATTGAAGTAACAGAAACGAATTCTCTCCGCCAAACGTTATTTATCCCCTTAAATTGTTATTGCACTTGTATAAAAACACCCGTGTTACGAATGTGCTTAGGAAAGCCGGGCGCCGGCCTTGTCTTGTGCACGGAAAAGTCCCAATTTCAGGTGAAAATTGTTGGGTTGTAAGTTGTCTTTGTGAATTTTTCATCAAACTTTCTTGAGGAGAATTGTAATGCATCATAAATTTCGGCCCATGAAGTTGCTTTTGTTGTTATTCGTAGCGGTTAGCCTGGCCTGTAGTAGTTTTACAGGAGGGGGTGAATCGAATTCCGGGTCGGCGGAAACGCCCGATGTAGCCACGCCGGTTGAGACTGAGGAAGTAATAACAACGGTTGCTCCAACGAGTGAAGCCGGTAATGGTGATAGTGGATCAGCCGCATCGTCTTCATCATCGCGGCTGCGCGATGCCATGCAGCGGGTGAAAGAAGCTACTATTCAGATTGAAACCGATGCCAGCATGACCGAAATTGATGGTACGGTCTATTCTCAATCCGGCACCGGCACCGGTTTTATCATCGATAAAAGTGGAATTGCTGTCACCAACAATCACGTTGTCACCGGCGGGCGCAGTTGGAAGGTTCTCGTGGGGGGCGAAGGGAAAGCCCTGACCGCCAGAGTTTTAGGGGTATCGGAGTGTTCGGATTTGGCCGTTATCAAGATTGAAGGTAATGACGAGTTCCCCACTTTAGAATGGTATGAGGACGAGATATTTACCGGATTACCGGTATATGCCGCCGGCTTTCCTCTGGGCGATCCTGAGTTTACGTTGACCCGTGGTATTGTGTCTAAAGAGGAAGCCAACGGCGAGACCAGTTGGGCCTCGGTCGCCGGGGTGATTGAGCATGACGCTACCATCAATCCGGGGAACTCCGGCGGGCCGCTGGTAACCGAGGACGGTCAAGTGGTTGCCGTTAACTACGCCAATTTTGATAGCCAGCAGCAAGGGCATAGTATTCTCTACTACGCGATTGCCCGCGATGAGGCCCGCGATATTATCGACCGGCTGCGCGAAGAAAAAGATTATTTGTCTATCGGCGTGAACGGTCGGGCTTTTGTCCTCGATAGCGGCTATTCTGGCATTTGGGTCCAATCGGTGCAATCCGGCTCTCCGGCTGATGAGGCCCGCATCAAGGGCGGCGACATCATCGCCACCCTGGAAGACCGGGAACTGGCCACCGACGGCACAATGCGCGAGTATTGTGATACCTTACACAGCCATGAGCCGGAGGATACGTTGGATGTTCAAATCTTGCGCTATGCCACCGGCGAAATTTTAGAAGGGCAGCTTAACGGGCGCGAGTTAGAAGTGACCGATACATTTGACATCTCAGATGACTCTACCTCAGAAAATATTATTGGCCCCGGCAGCAGTGAGGCGTATATGGTTGTGACCGATGACTCTAAAACGTTTGAGGTTGAGATTCCCGCGTCCTGGACCAATATCGACGGCACACCTTTGATAAATGATGAAGGCATAAAAGTTGCCGCCGCTTTGGCGGCGGCGGATACTCAAGCTGCGGACGGCAGTATGGAAATGATCGTCTTTCCTCCCGCGCCCAACTTCGATCCGGCTAATTTTTTAGACTCGGGCTATCCTTCGGACCTCATCACCGACTGCTCGCCCGTGCAACGATCTGAGTTCAACGATCACAAAGGGTTCAACGGCGTCTTAGACTTTTACGAGGGCTGTGGGCCAAAAAACGGTACCGTACTTTTCCTGGCTTTACGTTCAGACAACTCGCAAGATATCGCCATTCATTTGAGGGGCTTAAATTTGAGCCGTAGAGATACGGATCATCTGTTTGATACCTTTGAATTAGTCGGGCGGCTGCCCTAGCCAATATGAGACGATCGATGACATTGAGACAAAAAACGCTTACGTATGGACTGGTATTTTTAGTGGTTTTAGCCTTAGGCTGCGGGTTAACATCTTCGGGCGATGACACTGAACCGACGGCAGAATCGGCAGCCGTAGTCGAACCGGCGGAGTCGCCTGAGTCCGAAGCCGGGACTGAGGAAGCAACAGAAGAAGCGATTACAACGGGGGCGACGGAATCGGAGCCATCGACCGAAGAGTCGGAACCGCCGGATCGCGAGGCGGCCCTGGCCAAACTGCGTGATACGATGAGTATGGTCAAAAGCGCCACCATTCAGATTGTGACGGATGCCAGCTTGACCGATATCGAGGGCAACGTTTATGCTCAATCAGAATCCGGCTCAGGCTTTATCATTGATGAGAGCGGCCTGGCCGTGACCAATAATCACGTTGTCACCGGCGGGCGCAGTTGGAAAGTCTATATCAATGGCGATGATCGGGCGCACACGGCCCGTGTGGTCGGCGTGTCGGAATGTTCGGACCTGGCTGTAATCAAAATTGATGGCGATG
>JAGRCC010000686.1 GCA_020433785.1 Anaerolineae bacterium | reverse complement strand
TTCGAGCCGTTCTTTACCACCAAACCCGCCGGCGAAGGCAGCGGTCTCGGCCTGGATATCGTCCGCAAGATTGTTGAGAAGCACGAGGGCCAAATCAAGGTGGATAGCCGGCCCGGTCGCACCACTTTTAGTGTTTTATTACCGATCCGCACCTGAGGATCAAATTTGGTTGCTGCCGGTAAAATGGAGCGACAAAGTTTGCTTTGTCATTTACGGCCAAAGTAAACTTTGACGCTCCAGACCTTTATTTTCATGGGAGCGCGAATAAATGCCCAAAAAAGTTATCTTGTGTGTTGATGACGAAAAAATCGTCTTGGATAGTCTCCGGGTTCAGATCAAAAATCGGTTTGGTAACCAATATCAATATGAGTTTGCCGAGAGCGCCGATGAAGCCTTGGAAGTGATCGAAGAGTTAAATGAAGATGGGGTGGAGATTTTTATGATCGTCTCCGACTGGTTGATGCCGCAAATGAAAGGCGATGAACTGCTGATTCAGGTTCACGAAAAGTTTCCGAAAATCGTCAAAGTGATGTTAACCGGCCAGGCCGACGCCGACGCGGTGGAACGCACCCAAAAACAGGCCAATCTCTATCGCTGTTTGCATAAACCTTGGGCCGAAGAAACCCTCATCGAAACGATTGAATCGGGTATGGAAACGTTATGAGTAAACCGGCGATCTTATGCGTCGATGATGAAAAAATTGTATTAAACAGTCTCAAAGAACAGCTCCGGCGCGAGTTTGGCCGTAATTATGATTTGGAAACGGCTGAAAGCGGCGATGAGGCGCTGGAAATTCTGGAAGAACTGTTAGAAGATGGGCTTGAGGTGCCGGTCATCATCTCGGATCAAATTATGCCGGGTATGAAAGGTAACGAGCTGCTCAAGAAGGCGCATGCCATCATGCCCCGAACCTTGAAAATCTTGCTAACCGGCCAAGCCGATGCTGCCGCCGTAGGGGATGCGCTCAATGAAGCCAAGCTCTACCGCTATATAACCAAACCGTGGGACCAGACCGATCTGGTTCTAACGGTGACTGAAGCGGCCCGGAGTTATTTTCAAGATAAGCAGTTGGCCGCAAAGAATGAAGAATTGGCCCGTCTTAACGCCACGCTGGAAGTCCAGGTCGAACAGCGCACGGCCGAACTTTTGCAGACCAACACCCGGCTCGAGCAAGAAAATACGGAACGAGCCAAAGCAGAACAATCGCTTTTGCGGCAGAAAGAGTACCTGGCGGCGTTG
Organism: Anaerolineae bacterium; assembly: GCA_020433785.1. Next base: position 11,750 of record JAGRCC010000686.1, on the reverse strand, counting down.
CACGATACAACGCTAGGCTTGATTAGCCGCCTTGACTTGAATGAGTTACTGGTCGATTTAATTAGCCGGGCCGCTCAATTGTTAGGGACCCAACACGGTTATATTTATCTGGTCGAAATCGATCAGGCCAGCGGCGAACCCGTCCTTGACCGTCGATTGGGGATCGGCGTCTTCGCTGAATTGATCGGGTTCCGGTTGAAAATGGGTGAAGGCTTGGCCGGCAAAGTCTGGCAGACCGGCCGGCCATTGGTGATACAAAACTACGACACTTGGTCTGAAAGGGCGGCCAACTTTGGCTATAATTTGATCTGTAATCTGTTAGGGGTACCGCTTGTACAGAATATCAACATCGATCTGACCGGGTCCCAAACGTTACCGTGGAATATCAATGTCAGCCCGGCTTCTAAAATCAACCACCCCCCCCGAACCGACTCCGGTCAAGTGGTGGTGGGGGTGCTGGGTATGGCTTATGGCCCCGAGTCCGATCAGACCTTCGGCCCGGATGAGATCGAACTGTTGAGCCGGTTTGCCCAACTGGCCTCGATTGCCCTGGACAATGCTCGCCTTTATGAGTTGGCTCGCCTGGAGAAAGAATACTTCGAAGCCCTGGTTCAACACAGCCCTGTCGCCATTGTCACCACCGATTTGGATCACAGTGTGGCTTCCTGGAATCCGGCGGCGGAGAAGCTGTTCGGTTATACCCCGGCCATGGCCATTGGCCAGGATTTGGATCAATTGGTGGCGGATACGAAAAATATCCACACCGAAGCCCAAAATATCACCCAACTGACAGACAGTGGCGATCCGGTTCACGTTTTAACCAAACGCAGTCATCAGAACGGCAATTTGATGGACGTCGAACTCTCTTCTCTGCCGGTGTCGGTGGGGGGGGAGCGGCTGGGCAATATCGTCATCTACCACGATATCACCGAACTCCAACGCGCCCGCAAAGAAGCCGAAGCCGCCAACGAAGCCAAGAGCGCCTTTTTGGCGACGATGAGCCACGAGATTCGGACGCCCATGAATGGCGTTATTGGCATGACCAGTTTGCTGCTCGACACCAAATTAACGGCCGAGCAGCGTGATTTCACCGAAACCATTCGCAACAGCGGCGATGCTCTGCTGACCATCATTAATGATATTCTCGACTTCTCCAAGATCGAAGCCGGTAAAATCGAACTAGAAAATCGCCCCTTTGATTTACGCGAATGTTTAGAAGGAGCGCTCGATCTATTGGCGACGAAAGCTATGGAAAAAGGGCTGGACCTGGCCTACCACATCGACGTCAACACCCCCGAAATTATTTCCGGGGACGTGACCCGCCTGCGCCAAATTCTGATCAATCTACTAAGCAACGCCGTCAAATTTACGTCGTCGGGTGAAATTGTGGTCTCAGTTGAAAGCCGGTCGGTGGATGACGCTTCAACCATTGAAAAGTGGTCGCCGGCCCTCCCCCCGCCCGAACCCAACGCCCCACCCGAGGTCTTTGAACTGCATTTGGCTGTGCGAGACACGGGGATTGGCATTCCTGAGAGTCGCATGCATCGTTTATTTCAAGCCTTCAGCCAGGTTGATGCCTCAACAACGCGCCGCTACGGCGGAACCGGGCTGGGTTTGGTCATCAGCAAGCATCTTTCCGAACTTATGGGCGGCACAATGTGGGTCGAGAGTGAACAAGGGCAGGGAACCACTTTTCACTTTACCATTCGCACCGAAGCCATTCCTAATTTGACCTACTCTCACTTGCATGAGGTGCAGCCTAAACTGAGCGGCAAACGCGTCTTGATCGTCGATGACAATACCACTAATCGGCGTATCTTGGTACTGCAAGCCGAATCTTGGGGGATGCTCCCCCAGGCTACGGCCACGCCGTTTGAAGCGCTGGCCTGGCTAAAAGAGGGGACGCCCTTTGACCTGGCGATTTTGGATATGCAAATGCCGGAGATGGACGGCATTACCCTGGCCGCTGAAATAAATCGCCTAGAGCTAGGCTTTCCGCAAGTGATGCTCACCTCGTTAGGTCAACAAGAGGTCATCAATCGGGCCAACCAGGCCGGTGTTGAATTTGCGGCATTTTTGAGCAAGCCGTTAAAACCCTCTCACTTGTTCGATGTGTTGGTTTCCATCTTCTCCGACCAGCCCACGCGCTTCCGCCCTCGAGAAAAAACGCCCGAGGTGCTGTTAGATTCAACCATGGGTGAGCGATTACCCTTGCGTATTCTCTTGGCCGAAGACCACCCGACCAACCAAAAACTGGCCCTGCGCATTCTGGAACGGTTAGGGTATCGAGCCGACGTCGCGGCCAACGGCCTGGAGGCTCTGGAAGCCTTGGAACGCCAGCCCTACGACGTCATCCTGATGGATATGCAAATGCCGGAGATGGATGGATTGGCTGCCACCCGCCAGATTCGTAGTCACTGGCCGGATAATCAGGGGCCGCATATTATTGCGATGACGGCTAATGCTATGCAAGGCGATCGCGAATTATGCCTGGCCGCCGGAATGAACGATTACGTCAGCAAGCCGATCAGGGTCGAAGAGTTGATCAGAGCCTTAACGGACAGCCCGACGAATGTCCCGCTGCCAGAACGTGTCGAACCGCCGCCGGAGCCAATCGAGCTGTCCCCATCCGCTAACGGAAATTTAGACTCACCCTCGTCGTCGGCTGTGCTCGATCAAACCGCCCTGACGATGCTGCTCGATCTGCTGGGTGGTGAAAAGGCGCTATTGGTTGAATTAATTGACAGTTTCTTGGAGGAAGCGCCGCTGCTGTTGGCCAGACTGAACCAGGCCGCCCAAATCGGCGACGCTGCCGGCGTGCGGATGGCCGCCCACACCCTTAAATCCAGCAGCAACGACTTTGGCGCAACCGCGTTAGCCCGGATGTGTCAGGAACTTGAAGACATGGGTAGGGACGGGCTGCTAATTGCCCCGACGATGAGAGCGACCGAGCTTGAGTTGGAGTATGAGCGCGTTAAAAACGCCCTCAACGATTTACGGCACGAATAATTTTTGCAATCTACACGGGAAATACCCGCTACAAATAAGGAGAACCGGCATGACCCACGAACACGGCCACATTTTGATCGTCGATGATCACAAAACCAATCGCCTGAAATTGGCCCTTGGCTTGAAGCAGCAGGGGCACACCACTGCCGACGCTGAAAATGGCCGGCAAGCCCTGGATATCCTGCGCACGCAGTCCTTTGACATTGTCCTGCTCGATATTCTCATGCCGGAAATGGATGGGTATGAAGTTCTGGCCGAGATGAAGAAAGACAACACCCTCCGCGACATTCCGGTTATTGTCATCTCGGCTCACGACGAGCTGTCAAGTGTGGTCAAAGGCATCGAACTAGGCGCAGAGGATTACTTGCCGAAAACCTTCGATCCTATCCTGCTCAAAGCCCGAATTAACGCCTGCCTGGAAAAAAAACGCCTGCGCGATCAAGAGGTAGAATACCTGCGCCGGGTCCAACAGGTGACCCAAGCTGCCGCCGCGGTTGAAGCCAATACCTTTGATCCGGACAGTCTGGCCGGCGTTGCTGCCCGCGAAGATGAGTTAGGCCAGTTGGCTCGCATTTTTCAGCACATGGCCCGCGAAGTATATGCCCGCGAACAACGCCTGAAACAGCAAGTCAAAGAACTACGCATCGAAATCGACCGCGCTCGCCAGGCGCAGCAAGTTGACCAGATCACGGGTACGGATTACTTTCAAACCCTACGTCGCAAAGCTCAGAATTTGCGCAGCACTCTGGAGGACACTGAGGAAGAGTAAAAGGGCTTGGCTTACATCCCCAACTTTTTTAACCAGGCCGGGTGGTCTTCCAGCGCTACCCTGATGATAGATCGAAAATTGGACAGCCACGCCTCCAACTCGGCCAGTTTGGCGTTGCGACGGTCGGTCGCCTGACGAGCGCTGCCCTTATTCTGTTTCTGGGCCGTGTTAGCGCCAGCGACCACTCGGATCAGATTGGCTTCCGCTTCGAGCTTGGCCGAGTCATAGCCGTATTCGACCATCTGCTGGCTGAGATCAGGATCATTCAACAGATTGATGTAGAAGGTGGTCGCCTGATCCAGCCAACCGGCTAGCGATTGCTTGCGCCGGCCCCGCAGCAAGAGTGCCGTTTCGGCCTTGAGATTACCGGCCAGCGCAATCCGAGCCACTTTTAGGGTTCGTATGTAGGTCTTATTCGCCGTGGCCCATTTCTCCTTCAGGCCGTCCGCGGCGGCATACTGAATGCCATATTCAACCGCCTGCTTGTTGCTCAACGTTTTGACCTCGTCGAGCAGTTGTTTACCGCCTTTCAGCTTATCCTGATCATAGCCAAACTGACTCAGCGCAGCCAGGATGCCGGGATCGCCTAAGGAATTGTTGATCATAAGCTGGGCGGCTAGCAGACATCCATTAAGAGATTGCTTCTTGCGTGTGGGCATAAGAACATATCCTTTCTCAATAATGAAGAAAACGGGGTAAAAATGAGGCACAACCTGGTTGTTTATGATGCTTCCCTGGTTGTCTATCAGTGCTTCCCTGGTTAGTTGTAGTGCTTCTCCGGTTGGTTGTTGTTCTTCTCTGGTCGTTTATTAGTGCTTCCCCGGTTGGTTGTTGTTCTTCTCTGGTTGCTTTTTATGCTTCTCCAGTTGTCTATCAGTGCTTCCCTGGTTGGTTGTACTGCTTCCCCGGTTGATTGTAACAATACCCTTGCTATGATAAGGCATGGCGGGGGTGATGGCTAGGGGCAAAGGTACTTTGTTGGCTTACCCAAAGGTACTTACGGCCGCGGAAAGACGCGGATGGGGAGAACCACGGATGGGCAGAAAGACGCGGATGAATGGAGAGAAAGGCGCAGCAGACCATCGACATATCCGCGCTTTTCTGTTAATCCGCGGTTATGAGGATGAGGACAAGAAAACTGCACGCTTACCCTTCCTGTTTTATCTCCAGTTTCCAATCTCTAATCTCTAGTCTCCCCCTTCTCCCATTTTGTTCCCCCCTCAAACGATGTTATAATCCCCCCATCGTAAACTGTTAGCCCAAGGTCGGCCTGTGCCGGCCTTTGTTGTCTGTGAGTTATGACCCGAACCCGGTTAATGAGAATTGAGCAGGTCGCGCTGCTGCTGCTGATCCTGCTCTATATGATCGTGGCCAATGCCCACGGGCGATTGGCGCCCTTAACCACCGGCCCGGATGAATTGGCCCATTACGAGTACGTCAACTTCATTGCCGAACACGGTCGCCTACCGCTCAATTCCGCCGAACGCAGCCAAGCCGCCTACAAGTCCGATCAGCCGCCGCTGTATCATCTGATCACGGCGCTGCCGGCCTCCCTGGTTGATATCAACGGCCCGCCCCATCTCAAACGCTACAGCGATCACGAACGCCGCCCGCTGATCGAGCAGACTCGTCATGCCTGGGGCCTCCACAACACCGAAGATGAATACCCGCCCTATCGTGGCGAGGTGTTGCGCTGGCATATCGGCCGCTGGGTATCGATCATGTTCGGCGCGGCTTCTATCATTGTCACCTATTTGATCGCCCGAGGAGTACCTTTCCTTCCGATCGAGATTGGCCCATCCGTGCCTAGGCAGACCTTAGAGCGAATCGTCCTCGCCCTGGGCGCGGCCGCTGTCATCGCCTTCATCCCCCGCTTCGCCCTGACCGGCTCAATGCTCAACTACGAAACCATGTTGGCCTTCTTTGCCGCTCTCTTCCTCTGGCAGCTACTGCGGATATCAGTGGCTGAGGCTAAGAATCAATCATTCACAACCCCCAACCCCCAACCTGCTCCTTCCAATCTCCAATCTCCAATCTCCAATCTCCAGCCTCCAGTCCCCCATTATCAATTACCAATTACTAACCTCCTTCTTCTCGGTTTGTTCACCGGCCTGGCCATCACCACCAAACTCAGCGCCTTGATCCTGCCGTTTGAGGCAGTGGTCGCTTTGGCGTTAATCGCCCGCCACTATGGCTGGCCTTGGACCCGGTGGCTGCGAGCCGTCGCGATTACAGCCGCCGCAACGTTGGTCGCCGTAAGTTGGTGGTTCGGCTTTATAATCTATCAATTCAACACCGTGGCCGATGACGGCTGGTGGGCCGGTCTGCTGCGCCCGCTCATCGCCGCCGACGCCAGCGACGCTACCACCAACCGGCTGCTCAGCTTTCTCACCGGCGGCCAGGCCGGCTTCACCGCCGCCATCGACAACCTCGAGTCCGGCCCGCCTTGGGAGTGGTTAGCCACCATGTATCGCACCTTCTGGGTCGTCGGCATCGAAGGCCACCAGCCGCTCGGCCTCGTCGGCCTGCTGATCGCCCTGGCCTTATGCCTCATCGCCGTTTTCGGCCTCATCCGCCTCTGGGCATCAGCCATTAGCGGTCAGCGGTCAGCGGTCAGCGGTCAGCCATCAGCCCCCAATCTCCAACCCCCCATTATCAATTATCAATTATCAAATATCAATTATCAATTGCTCATCCTCGCCCTCGCCTCTGCCTTCATCCTGCCCCTCATCCGCTATGCCGCCACCTTCAGCCTGGCCGATACGGCTCAAGGCCGCCACATTTTATTTTTGGCTGCTCCCGCTTTCGCTATCCTACTCGTCTGGGGCTTCACTGCCGCCACCCGCCAATTATCAATGATCAATTATCGATTATCAATTAAAATCGGCCTTCCCCTCGTACCTGCCGCCTTTCTCTTCTTCTGGAGCCTGGCCCAACTCTACACCATGTCCTGGGCCTATCTCCCCCCCTTGCCGGTGCGAACAATCTTGCTGCCTACTAAGTTAGCCCATCCCATCAACCAATCGATGAATGACGCGGTAACATTGTTGGGCTACGAAACCCGGCTGGACTTTGAGCATCAAGTGGTCCAGGCCGATATCTATTGGCAGGCGACCGCTGTCAGCCCGGTCGATTATTTGACAGAGATAAAGCTGTTAGATGAGGAGGGCAATGAACGCTCACAGTGGCTTGGATATCCCGCCAGCGGGCGTTATCCCACCCGCGCCTGGGACCCCGGCGACGTCATCCGCGATACGGCCTGGCTGCCGGTCGGCAACTTGGAGCCGGGTGACTACAGCCTTCAACTCAACCTGCTGCCGACGACAACCGACAACCCGCTGATCGGGCTGACTATTCCGCCGGTGGATGAGCCGCGTGAATTGGGGCAGATTACCCTGCCCAGTATTGATCCCTTCGTCTCAAATCATCGTCTGTCACTAACCGACTCGGCGCTGGCGATGGTCGGGTACGCCGTACGGCAGGATGGCGTGCCGCTCACCCAACCGGCGACCTTTCGTTATCGCGAGTCGATCATCGTGACGTATAATACCACCACGCCGGATGAGGTCATCGACTTGAAAATTGTCGGTCCGGACAGCGCCGGGCAGCCGCTCTTCGACCCGGTTCGCCGGTGGGATAATACCGCGCTGTTTATCGTCGGCCCCGACTGGTCAACCGGCGATTATCGACTGCGCCTGGCCGGCGACAAGTCGCCCATCACATCGGAGCCGCTGTTCAACGTCATCGACCACTGGGAGCGCAGCTTTACCGAACCGCCGCTGACCTATCGCCTGGAGGCTAACTTTGCCAATCAAGTAAAATTATTAGGCTATGATTTAGCCACGCGCCGCGTACAAGCCGGCGGCGGCTTGCCGGTGACTATGTATTGGCAAGGTCTGGACTGGATGGGCCAAAGCTACACCATCTTTACCCGGCTCTTGGCGGCCGATGGCAGCGCCCACGGTGGGCGCGATCGCCTGCCTCGCGAGGGCTACCGTACCCTTTACTGGGCGCCCGGCGAAATCGTCACCGATCCCTTTGGCGTACCGGTTGACCCCGACGCGCCCGACGGCATCTATTATCTCAATCTGGGCCTTTACCGGGAAGCCGATCAGCAAGCCGTTTCACTGCCCCTGGTGCAGGACGGCCAACCCATCGACGCCACCAGCGTGACCATCGGCCCCATTAAAATCGGCGATACCCCTCCCGACTTCGTTCTTCCTTCCGCCGATCCGCAAATCGTCGTCGATCAGCCGTTCGGTGACCCGACCGCTTTAACCCTGCTTGGCTATGATTTGACAGCCGGTAGCGATCAGCTGTCAGCTGTCAGTCATCAGCCATCAATGGAAGAAAATCAGCCATCTAACCAACCGTCCAACCAACTAACAAACCAAGCTACTCTCCAATTCTCCAACTCCCCTAACTCCATAACTCTCAAACTCTACTGGCAGTCCGAAGCGCCCCTACCCACCGATTACACCACCTTTGTCCATCTACGCAACGCGGCAGGCGAGACGGTCGCCCAGAAAGATCAGCCGCCCCTTGAGGGTGCTTATCCCACCAGTCTATGGGACCCCGGCGAAATCATCGCCGATGAAGTGACGATTCCTCTGCCCGAAGAACTGCCGTCCGGCGAATACAGCCTGGTTGTTGGGCTATATGACTTGACCACGGGCCTGCGGCTGCCTGTGCCGGACACGGCGGACAACAGCCTGCGTCTGACCACAATCGAGGTCGCCCATTGATGCTTCGAAAGCCGTCGCTATTACAGGCGTCTGTTGACCTGAGCTGCGTGACGCCAGGGTCAAGTGAAGTCATGGCCGGCGTAGAAAAAGGGTAGACTGATAATGGTATCCGTTTTGAAGTCCTATGCTATGCTGGCTCTGGTACTGCTGCTGTTTGTGACGTTGGCGGTGTTCACCAGCCTCCGCACCCCACTGGCTGCCGGCCCCGATGAAACGGCCCATTTTATGTTTGCCCGGTTCTTGGCCCGGCAAGGCTACCTGCCGCTCACAGCTGAGGATCGAACCGCGGCCGGCTACAAATCCGACCAACCACCGCTTAACGCGGCTCTAGTCGCTGCCCTCTACCGGGGCGATCTCGAGGCGCCGCCCTACGTCAAATTGACTCACAACATTCCGCGTCGCCACGTGGCCATCAGGGATCTGGCTGAAATTCCCAACTGGTTGGTCCTTAATACCGAAGATCCATGGGCGGGCGAAATCTGGTTATGGCGGCTGGGCCGGCTGGTATCAATCGCGGTCAGCGCCCTGACATTGGTGGTCATTTACCACACCGGGCTGCTGCTGTTTGGCGACCGGCCAGGGCGACATCTAGCGGCTACGGCGACGACCAGCGCCATCGCCTTTATTCCCACATTTGTGTTCATCAGCAGTGTCTTTAGCTACGAGAATCTGCTGGGCTTATGGTTGGCGCTGTTTTTGCTGACCACCGTTTATCTCGTTGAACGAAGCGACCGGTCGGGCTGGGTTTATCTGCTGGCCGGATTGTGGGTTGGGCTGGCTATCGTCACGAAGTTGAGCGCTCTGCCCGCGCCGTTATACTTGCTGGGGCTGATCATTTTTCTGGGGCGAAGGGGCGGCTGGTCAATAGGCAAATTAATGGAGCGGCTGGCTCTGGCTCTGTCGGGCGTGCTGCTGGGCGCGGGTTGGTGGTTCGTTACCATCGAGCTGGCGCTCAACCGGGTCAACGAACTGGGTTGGGTGGCCGGCTTGCTCCACCCCATCCTCATCGCCGACGGCAGCGATCAGACCTCGCTAGGTGTGGCCGGGCTGTTATCGGGCGGGCAAATCGGCGGGGTTGTCGAAACCACCCGTCGCATTATGTGGCTGGAATGGCTGGAACGCTTCTTTCGCAGCTTTTGGCAGTATCACTGGCAGTTTTCAGCGTTGATTTATTACGCCCTCCTGCTGCTTACCGCGCTGATCGTGGCGGGGTGGGTGCGCAGCCGGCGGCGTTTAGCCCTGGTACGGCGATGGCTGCCGCTGCTGTTATTGTATATCGCCACGTTCTTGCTGCTGCCGCTGGTGCGTTTTGTATTCATCCAACAGACCCACGCCGGAACGGGGCAACACATTCTGTTTCCGGCGGCCGGGGCGTTTGCCCTGCTGCTGACTTGGGGGCTGGGGGCGTGGCTGTCGGCTTCTAAAGCATGGCCCTGGCTGGGTGGCCTCGGGTTGGGGCTAGTGATGCTGGGGTGGAGCGTGGGCCAAGCTGTTCAGCTTTACGAGCCGCCGCTGCCGGTGCGCACGGTATCGCCGCTTCAGCCGGCCGGAACAGAGGCAGTCGATCTTGATTTTGGCCCGCTGCGGTTGACCGGCTTTTCGCTGGCGGGGCTGCAAGCTGACTCGACCTGCTGCGCGGCTGATGTGCCGGCGCTGACGGCCCGACTGTTTTGGCAAGCGCAGGAGATCGTGCCCGATAATTACCTGATGGAACTGCAACTGGTCGATAGCGCCGGACAGCCTGACAGTGTTTGGCTGGGACATCCGGCCGATGGCCGTTACCCTACCAAAGCCTGGGAACCGGGCGATGGGGTGCGAGTGGAAGGCTGGCTGCCGCTGACTGGCCTGTCGCCAGGCCGATATGCCCTCGTGCTACGGCTGCTGAGCGATGGGGGGCCGCTGTCGCTGGCAGGGGAGTCGATTTTTACGCTGACAGAAGTTGAGGTGAATACGCCGCCGCCAATGCCCAATACGGTCCAGGTTTGGCAAGCCGGTCGGCCGGTTCAGGGACAGCCCAACTTTGAAAAATGGGCAGCGGTTCAGGTAACTGCTCCTGCCGATTGTAATATGCAGCTTGTTGGGCCAAATGAGACCATAATCGAGCCTATGACCCAGGCAGGGACAACGCGAGTGTTTGTCGTTGATCCGCGCTGGCGGCGCGGTGATTACAACGTGCGGCAATGTAACGGCGAGGTGGCGCTGTGGGCCAACGGCGAAGGTCGCCCAACGACCCCGCCGCCTATCCCGACACCGCTGGTAGCCAACTTTGCCAATCAACTCCAACTGTTGGGCTACGATCTGCCGCAGCAACAGGTTATGCCGGGCGACAGGTTACCGGTGACGCTGTACTGGCAAGCCCTGCACTCGATGCCGGCTGATTTCTTGATGTTCACCCGTTTGCGCGATGCCGAGGGACAGGTGTGGGGTGGCTACGACCGCCGACCTCGCGAATTTTATAGCACCTTGCTGTGGATGGCCGATGAGGTTGTGGTGGATGGGTTTACGACGTCGGTAGCGGCGGATGCGCCGCCCGGTCTGTATTATCTGGATGTCGGCTTTTATTTGCCGATGGGCGAGGCGGCGGTATCGCTGCCGCTGGTGCAGCAGGGAGAGATGTCGGACATCAGCAACGTCACGATCGGGCCGGTTCAGGTGGGCGAATAGGCGTATGGCACTGAAACGGCGTCTGATTCCTTCCACTATGAATTGGCGACTGCTGCTGGTTTTAGGGTTGTACCTGATGTTGGCTGTCGCCTACAGCATCGTCACCCCCATCGGGCGGGGGGCCGATGAATGGGCGCATTATTGGTACGCCCAATTCATCGCTCAAAATGGCCGGCTTCCTACCAGCCCCGCCGAGCGCGAAATTGCCGGCTACAAATCCGATTGGCCACCGCTGTATCACTTGGCCGCTGCCGCTCTCACGTTCTGGGTCGAGACCGACGGCCCACCCAACTTCAAATACCGCGCCGACAACATTCGCCGCCAGCTCGTCCCTGCCCAGGGCCCCGAAGCCATCCTTCATACGGACGACGAACGTTTTCCCTGGCAGCAAGAGATTCTGATTTGGCATCTCGGTCGCTTTTTGTCGATCACCTTCTCCCTGGGAACGCTGATCGTCACCTATTTTGTGGCCTTGGCATGGTTTGAGGGGGTGGGGGTAGGGAGTAATGGATTAACGGGTAAGGGGGTAAAAAAATATCTACCCAATCTCCAATCTCCAATCT
>JAGRCC010000685.1 GCA_020433785.1 Anaerolineae bacterium | reverse complement strand
TCACGGGCTGCGGCCAGGCCGATGCTAATCATCAAAGCGGCGGCAGCGTTGTTGGTGATAAATTCGGTTAAAATGCTGGTGGTAACATAGACGGCTACTAAGACACCAATCGTGCCAAATGCGGCGGCGGTACCGATCAGGCTATGAGCAATGGCTTCGGCCAAACCGGTGGTTTCAATGGCCTGCCCCACCCCCAGTGCTGAAGCGATGACAAATAGCACCGGAAAATCGATCGAGCGGCGGGCCTCCCAGCCGCTGATACAACGGGTTAGTAGCATCAACAAGGCCCCCACGAAAGCAGTGGTCACAATGGGCGCGACCCCGATCGCAGCCAGCAGCACCACGCCAATTAAAATAAATAAAGCCAGCGGTGCTTTACGCCGCTGAGGTCTGACCCGACCAGGGTGACGAGAGGCCACCAAATAAAAGTCAGAGCGCCGGCCATTCCAACGGCGATCAAAGCCGGGTGGGGCTTCAATCAGCAGTAGATCACCGGGTTGAATTTCGACGGTGCCTAACGAGCCTTCAATTTGAGTATCGCGCCGCTGGATGCCCATAACAATGCCGTGAAAGTGCTCTCGAAAGCGCACATCACGCAGCGTCCGGCCCACCAGCAGCGATGATGGGGCGACCACCGCCTCAAATAACGGCATGGTCGTCTCGCTGCGAGCGTCGCTTCCATCAAATGCTCGTTCAATGCCGGGGACCTTAAGCAACTTATCCAACATCGACAAACTGCCGCGAAAGGTCAATATATCGCAGGCGCGTAATCTCAAGTCAGGGGCTGATGGGGTAAAGTGGCCATTCCGAAAAATGTGCACCAGGTAAGCATCGCCTAATGAGCGCAAGCCGGCTTGTTCGACGGTTTTGCCATCCAACGGTGAAGTAAAGGCCACTCGCACCTCAAATAAATAATGTTCAAGTTCACTCTCTGACGCGGGCAGCTGCTGCCGATTGGGCAAAAAGCGATGTCCGATCAAGGTGAAATAAGCAATCGCTCCGAGCGCGGTTGGCAGCCCTACCCAAGTCAGGTCAAATAGCCCCAATCCCTCATAACCGGAACTTTCCATTAAGCCGGATACCAGTAAGTTTGTTGATGTGCCGATTAGCGTGGTCATACCACCCACAATCGCGGCATAGGAGAGCGGAATCAACAATTTAGAGGGGGCAACATTACTTTCTTCGCTCCAAGCCTGAGCCCGAGGGATGAGCATAGCCACAATCGGGGTGTTGTTGAGAAACGCTGACATGGTGGCCGTGGTCACCATCATTCGGGCTAACACTCCCGTCAAAGTGGCCGAACGTTTAAACAATAAACGATCGGCGAAGTTGAGCGCGCCGGTATTTTGCACACCAACCGCGACCACAAACAGTGCGCCAACGGTTAACACGGCCGTGTTTGAAAAGCCGCTAAATGCTTCTTCCGGAGTTAAGACACCGAAGGCCAATAACAAGCCCAAAGCGCTCAGAAAAATCATCTCCGGTCGGGCTACCTCTTTAATCAAGGCAATCAGTATAAAAAAAATGATGCCAAGCGTTATCCACGCTTGCCATTCCAGGCTACTCCACATTCGCTCTCTATCCTCTTTCTGATTTTTTAGATTTCATCACCAGGGAATCGGTTGACGATCGCGGAAAAAGCCGCCGGTCGGCCCATTATCGGGTAAGGTTGCCAGCCAGGTGATGGTATCGGCGCCGGCGGCCGGGGATTTTGGCGCAGCCAGACCGCCCATCGAGGTGTTGACCCAGCCAGGGCACATTGAGTTAATCTTAATATTATGACCTGTGATCTCTGACGCTACAATGCGTGTTAAGGCATTGAGGGCCAGCTTTGAAATGCGGTAAGCAGCCGTGTAACCGCCCATTTCGTCCATCGATCCATAGCCGGATGACACATTGACGATGCGGCCATATCCTTTCAAGCGCATCATCGGGATAAACGCCCGGCACAGATACAGCGGCCCGTAGAAATTTACCGCTTGAGTCAAGCGCCAAACCTCTAAAGAAACATCAAAAATGCTAACCCCTTCATCTAAATAAACGCCGGCGTTGTTGACCAGAACATCTAACCGGCCAAAGATGGCTTCAATCTCCGCTTGCAGGGCTATCACACTGTCAACATCCGTCACATCAAGCTGATGGGCGCTGATTTCCAAACCCTCTTCACGCAAGGCCTTAGCCGCAGCCTGCCCCTTAGCCACATCGCGGCTGGTTAAAATTACGTGCAGACCTTGCTGCGCTAGCTGCCGGCAGACTTCGAATCCAATGCCGCGATTGGCACCCGTTACGAGAGCAATTCTGGTCATAGTAAGATACTCCTTTTGACTAGCTGGAACCATCTTCTGAAGGTGACAGGAAACCCATCTGCGCACCTAAACCGGGGAGTAGGTGTAAGCCTGTTATATCTCACACCCTGTTTCTTACTTTTTACGTCTTTATATTTAATTTTACGGTTTAAGAGCTTCTAAAGCAACCTTGTACTCAGCGCGGACCTCATCGTCAGGAGCGTTTTCAATGGCCAGTTCATAATATTGCCGGGCTACCGCCGGATTTTGTCGATTCTCGCGAGCCAGGCTGGCATATAAACCCGAGTCAACGGGTAAGGCAAATTGCTGAATTTCGGCCAGCAGTTGCAGTGGATCGGCGTTGCGGCCGTAGTAATAGACGGCAATGTCGTGATGCAGCACCAGCCGAATGGCGCCTTGTTCACTCAGCCAAACTTTCATCTGTTTACCTTCCGGTAGATAGGGCGAAAAAATGCTGTAAACGATCCAACTCCGATCGGATCGAGCCAGGGCGGCTTTAACCGCATCTAAGGTGTCGTAGGTGTTCGGCGCGGCGGTGGCCGGCGGATAGTACCAGTTGAGGGTTTCTTCACCGTTGATGACGATGACGGTATCTTCCGGCCGGGCGTTCTTCCGCAAAAAATCGCCGACCAGTCGCCAATCCTCTTTGACTTTATTATCATAGATGAGGCTGACGCCGTAGACGAACTGGAAAAATATGAACCCACCGACCAAAAGCGGTAGCAACGTCGCCACCCGTCGCCCGCCGAGACGATAACCCCAAACCGCCAGCCCCATAAACCCAGCCGTAACCAGCGCCAGATAAGCGGGCAAGGTGGAAAGAATGTAGCGCACGGAGAAAAAAGTCCCTTGGTGCAGTAAAAAGGCTAGAATGACCAGCGTCGGCACCACCAACCAAATGGATAAAAACCAAGCCAACTTGTATTTCTTTTGAATGAGTAGAAAAATAAGCCCGGCTAAGGCCAGTCCATTCAAAAGCCACAAAGTCGTATCGGAGTGTCTAACCACCATCGGCTTCATGACCTTCCAGGTGAAATAGTTCCAGCTTATCTCCGGGCCGGCCCCTTGATTGGGCTTCTCTTCGGCATCGAGCGTAAATCGCTCCGGTTCCAGGATAGTTTCGGCAAAGCCGCGTGACGTCTTCAGCATCGGCCCGCCCCAGCCGAGTGAGACAATCGTGACAAAAGCCACCGCGCCGGTGACCAGCACTAGCCCTATCACTCGCAGCACATGCTTGCGGTTTTGGCTAAAAATCAGATCGACCCCCAGCAGGCCAAACAGCGGCATGT
>JAGRCC010000684.1 GCA_020433785.1 Anaerolineae bacterium | reverse complement strand
TAGCATCCTTCATGTGAGATGACAACAGAGCTTAATCAACAACAAATTGCAAAAATTATCGAGGGGTTGTTGTTTGTGGCCTCCGAACCGGTTTCGATTAAATATCTCGGCTCCGTTATTGACTGCGCCGGCGACGACATTGAAGCCGCGTTAGATATTCTTAAAGAGGCCGGCAGCGAGCGGGGGATCCGACTCCAGCGCCAGGGCAATAAAGTTCAGTTGGTCTCGGCCCCGGAATTGACGGATTATGTAGAGCGTTTCTTAGGCGTGACTGGGTCGGGTAAATTTTCGACGCCGGCCTTGGAAACGCTGGCGATTATCGCCTACCGCCAGCCGATTACCCGCCCGGAAATCGAAGCGATTCGGGGCGTCAACAGCGATGGCGTTCTGCGCACGCTGATCAGCAAAGGCCTGGTCGAGGAAGTAGGGCGGCTCGACTCGGTCGGGCATCCGTCGCTGTTTGCCACGACGTTCGAGTTTTTGCGCTATTTTGGCTTGAACGACATCGAAGAACTGCCGGAGTTGAACCTGCCACAAATTGAACTGCCTAAAAACGGGAGTGGGGTCAGTGAGCCGGCGGTTGACGAGGAGCAATTTTAGATGGCGCGATCTAAAACGGCCGGTAAAACCGAAAAGCAGCGGTTGCAAAAAGTATTGGCTCAGGCCGGCGTGGCCTCACGGCGGGCCAGCGAACTGCTGATCGAGGCCGGGCGGGTGTCGGTAAACGGCAAGGTTGTAACCACGTTAGGCACGAAGGTTGATCCGGAGCTTGACACGATCGCTGTGGACGGCCAGGCGTTGTCCGGACAAGCGCAACAACTGACATATATTATTCTGAACAAACCTCGCCATGTACTCAGCGCCGTCTCGGATGATCGCGGGCGGCAGACCGTGGTCGATTTGATCGATATTCCGGAGCGAGTCCATCCGGTCGGCCGGCTTGATTTATTGAGCGAAGGCTTGATTTTACTGACAAATGATGGCGAATTAACTAAACAAATTACCCACCCCAGCCATCACATCGAAAAAGAGTATCAGGTGTTGGTGGAAGGCCAGCCCTCAACTGATACACTGTGGCGCTGGCGGCAGGGGGGCATCGAGGTGGATGGCCGGCCCACCGGTCGAGCGATCGTGGATCGCATGAAATACGAATCGGGGAGTACCTGGCTCAAAATAGTTTTAACCGAAGGTCGTAAGCGACAGATTCGAGAAGTGGCTAAAATTCTGGGCCATCGCGTTAAAAAACTGATTCGAGTTCGGATTGGACCGATCCGGCTAGGCGCGCTGAAGGTTGGCAACTGGCGCTATCTATCCCCCTCAGAAGTGCAATTATTGAAGCAAGAAATCAAAAGAATGAGGTGATCCCTTTGTCAAAACCGGCTACAATTGCCATCGACGGATTTGCCGGGTCTGGTAAAAGTACGGCGGCGGCCCGACTGGCCGAGGCCTTAGGTTATTTGTATTTTGATACCGGGGTGATGTATCGAGCAGTCACTTGGGCCATTCTTGAACAAGGCATCGATTCGGGCGATACGGAACGGGTTTCCGAAGTGGCTGAAGCTTTGATCATCGATGTGGTGGCTAATGGACCGGACGATGGCCGCCAATTTACGGTTCTGGCCGATGATGAGGATATCACCTGGGCTATCCGTGAACCGGCGGTGGAGGCCAACGTGTCTTTAGTCTCCTCTTACCCGCGCGTCAGAACCGTATTGACCGAGCAGCAGCGCCGCATCGCCGCCGCTGGGCCGGTGGTGATGGCCGGTCGCGATGTGGGGACGGTGGTTTTACCCCAAGCTGATTTAAAAATATTTTTGGAAGCCTCAGCCGAGGAACGCGCCCGCCGCCGCTGCAAGCAGCTTGCCGAGCAAAATAAGCCGGCCGATTACGGCCGTATTCTGGCGGCGATTATCGAACGAGATAAAAAAGACCGAGAAAATCCGGTCTCGCCCACTATTCCGGCGGATGATGCCGTGATCTTGAGTACCGACAATCTGAAAGTTGATGAGGTCGTCGGCGAATTACAGACCCTGGTGGAACAGTTGGCTAACGGATTAAAGATCGTTTAAAGCGGCATTGATATCGTTAGTTGGGCGTAACAGCTTTTGTTGCAGCGGTTTTTTTGATTTTTTGAGGCGGCTGCGGTTTCGATAAACCTCCGGGACTGAAAAAAATCAGTAAGGCAACCAGGGTGAATCCGACGCCCCCGATGATGCCGGTCGGTAAAGGGCCAAGCAGGGGATTAGGTTCACCATGGACAAACAGCCCACCCAACCCGGCGATGCCGTTAATCGCGGCGTGGCCGATGACCGCCGGCCAAACGTTGCCACTCTTTATGGTCAACCAGCCCAGGAAAATTCCGAAGACGATCGTAAACCAGACCATCGCCAGCGGGCCGAGAACGGGGGCACCGGGATAATCGAGGCCATAGTTATGGCCCATCAAGATAATCGGCCAATGCCAGACGCCCCAGATAACGCCCAGCAGCAGCATCGCCCGCCGCCCGCCCAAGGGCATCAATTTAGGTTGGAGGTAGGCCCGCCAGCCAAATTCTTCGCCGAATGTGGCGAAGCTGTTGACGAGCGGCGCCATAACCATAGCCTGGACGGTTTGTGCCGCGATAATTAACCACAGCGTGTTGCCTGATAAGTCCATGTCGGGCGCACTCGTTTCAATCAGGGTCCGCAGCGTACTCAAAGATGAGTCGAAATAGCCGGGAAAAATCAGTAAGAATAGGGCCAGCCCGCCCAAAGTTAAAATCCCCGGTAGAAACCAGGCTGTCAGCCAGTAAGGCCAGGTCCGTTTGAATCGGGGTTGTAGCTGCTTGATTTGCCAACCTTCATGGGTGATTATGCGGGTCAAAATATGGGCCAGCGCGGGTGACCACATCACGACCGTTGAAATCAAAAGGAAGGCCAGGGTAATAGGTGTACCGGCAATGAGCACCGGAC
>JAGRCC010000683.1 GCA_020433785.1 Anaerolineae bacterium | reverse complement strand
CACCTCCCCCGCCTCGGCCTCGGCCTGGCCGCTCTGGGGCGCCCCGGCTACATCAACCTTGGGCATCAGGAAGACCTGGAAGCAAATTACGAAGTCCCGGCCATGGAGCAACGCACCCACGAAATGCTCGACCTGGCCTTTGACAAAGGCGTCCGCTACTTAGATGCAGCCCGTTCTTACGGGAAAGCGGAAGATTTTTTATTGTCCTGGCTGCAACAACACCCGGAAAAAGCAGCGGAAGTGACGGTCGGCTCCAAATGGGGCTACACCTACACCGCTGACTGGCAAGTTGAAGCCGACAAGCATGAAATCAAAGACCACTCCTTACCCGTATTGCAGCGGCAGTGGCAAGAAACCCGGACCAATTTAGCCCCCTACTTAAACATCTATCAAATTCACTCGGCCACGTTAGACAGCGGCGTATTAGAGAACGAACCCGTGTTGTCAGAACTGGCCCGATTAAAACAGGCCGGCGTAGCCATTGGCCTGTCCCTAAGTGGCCCGCAGCAAAGCGAGGTCCTCAAACGGGCGATGGAGATCGATATCGACGGGCAGCGGCTATTTGACACGGTTCAAGCTACTTGGAATTTGCTGGAACCCTCGGTCGACAGAACCTTACAGGCAGCGGCTAACCAAGGGCTGGGCGTTATTGTCAAAGAGGCGTTGGCTAACGGCCGTCTGACGCCCCGCAATAATGACCCTGACTTTGCCGATAAGCTGGCCGTTCTTGAAGCGCAAGCCCATCGACTTGAGACGACCATCGACGCTTTGGCCCTAGCCGCCGTACTGGCCCAGCCTTGGCTCGGTGTCGTCCTCAGCGGCGCGGCGACCATCGACCAACTCACCGCCAATTTGAAAGCGCTCCAAGTGGCTTGGGATGACGAAGCCGCCGATCAACTGGCCGCGCTGGTTGAACCGCCGGAAGTGTATTGGCAAACACGCTCGACATTGGATTGGAATTGAGCGGCCGGTAAAACGTTTATGGAACTGACAGAAAAAGTCGCTCTCATCACCGGTGGGGCGGTGCGTCTTGGCCGGGAGATGGCGCTGGGTCTGGCCGATCACGGGTGCAACATCGTCATCCACTACCACCGCTCGGCCGACGAAGCGCACCAAACGGTTAGTGACATCGAGCGACGAGGTGTCAAAGGCTGGGCCATTCCGGCCGACTTCGCCAGCGACGCCGATTTGCTGAGTCTCATCCCCACGGCTCTCCAGCAAGCCGGCCGGCTGGACATTCTGGTCAACAGCGCCTCCATCTTTCCCCGTGAGGATTTCTTCACCACCACCGCAGCCAGTTGGGACCAAAACATGCAGGTTAACCTCAAGGCGCCTTTTTTATTGAGCCAGGCTTTTGCTAACGCCTTGCCGAAAAATCAGCCGAGTCTCATCATTAATCTTCTCGACGCCATCGCTATGCGCCCCAAGAACCATCACTTTGCCTATACCATTAGCAAAATTGGCCTGGAAGGCTTAACTAAAGCGATGGCTTACGCCCTGGCCGGTAAAAATATTCGGGTCAATGGGATAGCACTGGGAACAATCCTGCCTATCGATCAACACGATCAGGATATTTTTGATCGGCTGGCCCGGAAAATCCCGTTGCAGCGAACCGGATCGCCCGAAGAGGTGGTCAAAACGTTGTTATATCTGGTCCAAGCCGCCGATTATGTCACCGGCGAAATTATTCGGCTAGACGGCGGTAAACATTTGGTTTAACCGAACTTTAAAGGTGACGGTCACTTTTGAAGGAGCCAAGCCGTTGCTGTCGTCGGTCAGATCGGTATTTTTGACCAAATGACCGTCACCTTGTCGCGGCTCGCTCATGTTCAATATTTGTCAATCCCCTCTATTCTAGGTACAATACCCCTATCAT
>JAGRCC010000682.1:1970-3557 GCA_020433785.1 Anaerolineae bacterium | reverse complement strand
GTCCTGTAAGGACTGTTCGACTCCCCTGAAAATAGATTGGTGGGACAAGTCAGCAACTTGTCCTACGGTTTTCATTCCTGATGGCATTCCCCAGGAACAGTTGGATTCCTATGATAATACGACTCGATGTGTAACTGACGACGCTGTAGGCCATCATCCTGATTGTGTGCTTGGCCCTCGTAAGCGGTGAAGAAATTAGCGATATTTCGATGTTGGGCCAATGGGGTGATCGGGACCAAGGCATAATCGTACTGATCGGCCAGCGTGGCCTGAATAGCAGTGGCATCAAACCACTTCTTAGCTTTAATCATTTTGTTGGATATAGGGTCCCAGAAGTTTGTGGCTAACTGTAAGCGGATCCAGGAGTTCTTTTCAATGGTGGGGAACAGAACAGGGTTAATATCATAAAAGGAGGGGATGCTTTCCGAGATGTTGCGAATAACGGGGGCGGGAACGCCGGGTTGAACAACAATAGCCTGGTCGCGCTCAATGTTGGGTTGAGCCGCAGCGGGCGTTGGCGCTAAACTGACCGTAAAAGCCGGCCAAACAACATTACTAACTATCGCCGTTAGGTTCTTCATCGAAGAACTCCTCCTTCATTCTTTGAGGGATAACTAATTTCATTCGTAGAAATTAGTGGAGAAATTTTTAATCGCTCTATGGGGTCACAGATTAAACGGGTATTAATACCATATCAAAATGAAGTGATTTTGCCCATAGGAAAAACTCCCATAGCTGTGAGGAAAAGAACCTATTTTTTAGAGCTGTCAAAATCAAAGTAATGGTATCTTGCGGGAGACGACCGACGGCAAAAAGGGCAACATCGCCACTTTTTTGAGACAGAGGTTTAGTTAGAGAAGATATTGGTTTGTTGGGTGGTTGGATAGTTAGTTGGTAATGAAGAAAAGGGGTTCTTTTTCTTCATTCAGTTCGGACCGGGTTAAATCCTATTTCTTATACGCCTTCTCGCCAGCACGGATAGCGACTTTGAGATGATTCTCAAACGGTGGGATCGGACAGGAGTAACTGTCGGAATAGGCACAAAATGGATTATAGGCCAAATTGAAATCGACCAGCAGTTCACCGCTGCCGAGTTCCTGCGGCTCCAGGTAGCGACCCGCGCCGTAGGTTTCGCTGCCGCTGGTGGCGTCGCGGAAGGGGAGGAATAACTCATCGTGATGCGGTGATCGGTAGACGGCCAATCGCGCCGGCTGCCCTTCGACCTCAAAGTCGATGGTGCCGGCTTTGTAGTAAACCTGCTCGTCGTCGGTGCTGGTTTGGAAGATGATTTCTTCCTCTGTTTCGACCGGGTTCAACGGTAGAGTGTAGCGATAGTCGAGATTGGGCGGGTAGTAACTGAGACCTTCAAAATTCATCCGATCTTCAATCGGGCTGTAGGCATCGCCGCGAAAGTAGCGATCTTTTATCACCCGCTCAGACTCGATGGTGTCGATGTAAAATGTTGACGGGTCTTTGGGGGCCGGGGCGGGCGATGGGGCCGGTTCGGGTTTTGCTTCGCCGGTAAATACTTTTTTCAGATTATCGAGAATACCCATTGGGGTCGCTCCTTAGCTTTTATCTATTTTG
>JAGRCC010000682.1:0-1963 GCA_020433785.1 Anaerolineae bacterium | reverse complement strand
GCAAACTATTACCGACGACCATAATCGAACTCAGCGCCATCGCCAGGGCGGCGGCGGCGGGGTGGAGTTGGCGCAGGTAGATCGGCAGTTCTGGCCAGAGCAGAGCCGGTAAGCCGGCGGCGATAGGGATCAGCACTACATTGTAGGCAAAAGCCCAAAAGAGATTCTGCTTGATGGTGCGCATCGTTAGTTGGCTGAGACGGATGGCCTTTGAAACGCCGCGTAGATCGCCGCTGATGAGGGTGATGCTGGCCGTTTCCATCGCTACATCGGTACCGGTGCCGATGGCGATGCCGACGTCGGCCTGGGCTAGGGCCGGCGCGTCGTTAATCCCATCGCCGACCATGCCCACGGTTTGCCCGGCTTGTTGCAGCCGCGCGATCTGGTTTGATTTATCCGCCGGCAACACCTGAGCTAGCACATCCCCCTTGTCAACCGTCAAACCGACTTGCCGGGCGATGGCCTGGGCCGTGGCCGGGTTGTCACCGGTGATCATCATCACGTGCAGCCCCAGCTTTTTCAGGGCCGCGATCCCTTCCGCCGACCCGGCTTTAATCGTGTCAGCAATGCCGATGACCGCCTCAACCTGCCCATCGACCGCCACCCACATGGTGGTTTTGGCCTCGTTTTGCAGCCGCTGCTCTGCCGTGACCAAGCCATCGAGCTGTATGCTTCGCTGCTCCATCAGCCGTAGGTTTCCCAGCAAAACCTGATGCCCATCGACTTCGGCGGTGATCCCCTGCCCGGCGACCGCTTCAAACGCAGCCGGCTCGCTGAGCGACACCCCCTGCGCCTGGGCCGTCTCGACGATCGCCCGTCCTAGCGGATGCTCCGACCCACGTTCGGCTGAGGCAGCCAGGTGGAGAATGGAGAATGAAGATTGGAGATTGGAGATTGGAGATTGGTTATTACTCGTTGGCTGATGAGTAATGACCGACGACTGACCACCAGCTACAGACGCCGGACTACCGACGACCGACATCTGACGACCGACGACCGACATCTGACTACCGATTACTGACGACTGACTACCTCTCACTACGATGTCCGTCACCGCCGGTTGGCCGGTGGTGATGGTGCCGGTTTTGTCCAGGACGATGGTCTTCAATTTGTGGGCCAGTTCAAGCGCGGCGCTGTTTTTGAAGAGAATACCCTGCGCCGCGCCTTGGCCCATGCCGACAACCATCGCCGTCGGCGTGGCTAAGCCAAGAGCGCAGGGACAGGCAATGAGCAGCACGGCCACCAGCCGAATGAGCGCCGTGGTGAACGTTGCCCCGCTGAGCAGCCAGACGGCAAAGGTTAACAAGGCCAGGCTGATGACCATCGGCACAAAGATGGCGGCGATTTTATCGGCCAGGGCCTGGATGGGCGCTTTGGAGCCTTGGGCCTGCTCCACCAGCCGGATAATCTGGGCCAGAGCCGAGGCTTGTCCCACGTTGGTGGCCTGGATCTTCAATCGGCCCTGTTTGTTGAGCGTCGCCCCGATAACCGCATCGCCGACGGTTTTATCGACCGGCAGACTCTCGCCCGTCAGCATCGACTCATCGACGGACGACGCGCCGCCAATGACGAGGCCGTCCACCGCGATTTTCTCGCCGGGGCGGATGATAACCGTATCGCCGGCTTGTACCTGGCCAACGGGCAGATCAATCTCCGCGCCGTTGCGCTCGACCCGGGCGGTTTTGGCTTGCAGCCCAATCAAGGTTTTGATGGCTGCGCCGGTTTTGCCTTTGGCCCGCACTTCCAGCAGTTTGCCGATTTTAATCAGGGTAATGATGATGGCTGAGGTTTCAAAATATGTCGGCGAATTGAACATGCCCACGGTGACGATAACCGAATAAAAGTAGGTTACCGACGCGCCCAGCGCCACCAGCACATCCATATTGGCCGATCGGTTACGCAGGCTTTTGTATGCGCCGACGTAGTAATCCCAGCCCGTATAAAATTGCACCGGCGTGGCCAG
>JAGRCC010000681.1 GCA_020433785.1 Anaerolineae bacterium | reverse complement strand
GAACCACCACCTCCGGCCAAATCGCCGCCTTCATCGCCGAGCCGATTCAGGGCGTCGGCGGCTTTATCACCCCGCCCAAGGAGTATTTCAAAATCGCCACCGACATTATCCGGCGCTACGGCGGCTTGTTTATTTGCGATGAAGTCCAAACCGGTTTTGGCCGCACCGGCGACAAATGGTTTGGCATCGAACATTGGGAGGTTGAACCGGATATTATGACCATGGCCAAAGGCATCGCCAACGGCCTGCCGATGGGCAATACCATCACCACCGAGGCCATCGCTCAGGGCATCGTCGATAAAGGGGCGACAATTAGCACCTTCGGCGGCAACCCGTTGTCGACGGCCGCCGCCTTGGCCACCATCGAAGTGATGGAAGAGGAAGCCCACCCGGCCCACGTGGGGCAAGTCGGCGCGCGGCTCCGTCAGGGATTGGAGCAGCTCCAGGACAAATACCCGTTGATTGGCGATGTGCGCGGCCTGGGCTTGATGCAAGGGCTCGAGCTGGTCAAGGATCGCCAGACCAAAGAACCGGCGCCCCAAGAAGTGGTCTTTTTATTTGAAGAAACGCGCCGGCGCGGGCTGCTGATCGGCAAGGGCGGCCTCTATGGCAACACCATCCGCATTGCCCCGCCGCTCACTGCCACCGACGCCCACGTGGACGAGGCCCTGACCATTTTGGATCACGCCCTGGCCGCTGTCCATGAACTGAGTTAGACGGTCACTGCCATTAAGTTAGTAGCATCCCGAGTAGGTCTCGCTAGCAAGACCTACTCGGGATGCGGGGTGGCTCCGAATCGTCGTTGTCACCGCCCTCCTCGATATGCGCTCCACTCTGTTTCGCGCTACTCGGGATGCTTAAACCGCTTAACGTCATGGCAGGGGAACTAAAGGAATCTCGCCAATCCCTTGCATCCGAGGGTTGATGTGATATACTCCCTATGTGTTTGGCCTCGTTAGTCTAATTTCTGTCCATCCCCGAACCCGATCCCTGGCAAATGTGGTCCGATTTCGTGGCTCACGCTGCCGGTCAAGCTAGAAATAATTCCTTATCATCTCCGGAAAACCTATGAAAATCAATACCCTAATCGTCACTTTTATTTTAACATTATTGGTGAGCCTGTCGCTCACGGCCTGTGGCAGCGAAACAGAAAGTAACGCCGCCACCGCGACAGCGCGCCAAGCAAAGGGTACCATTCTGCTGTGGCATGACTGGACCGGCGCAGAAAGCGCCAATCTAAACAGCCTGCTAGATCGCTACAGACAGCTTCATCCTGACGTAAGCGTGATTAGTGTGGCCGTGCCGGGTAACGAGTTGGTCGCCACCTTCCGCGAACGAACCGAGGCCGGTTTGGGGCCTGACGTGCTGCTGATTGACTCCAGCCTGGCCTACGAGTTGGCCCAGGCCGGCCTCTTAAAAGATCTGGGCCAGCGCGACGATATCGATCGCTCCCGCTATTTGGGGGCGGCGCTCAACACCGTTCGTGACGGCGATCGGTTATTCGGCCTGCCCTTTTCGCTGCATACCCAGGTGCTTTATTACAACACCGAATTAGCCCCGCCACCGCCGCCAACCTTAGACGAGTGGCTGAGCGACATCTCCAATACCCGCAAAGTGGCCTTCAATTCAGATTTGACCGAGGCTTTCTGGGGCGTACCGGCTTTTGGCGGGCGCGTTCTCAACGAGCAAGGCCAGTGGGTTCTGGACCGAGGCGGCTTTGTCAACTGGATCGACTTTATTAAAACCGTTCAGGCCACCCCGGGCTTTATCGTCGATACCGATCCGGCGCGTCTCCGGACCCTGTTCGAAACAGGCGAAGCCGCCTATTATCCCGGCGACTCGCGGGTCTTGACTCAGTTTCAGGCGGCTTTGGGCGAAGAACAACTCGGCGTCGCGGCCTTGCCCGGCGGCCCTAGTGGTGAGCCGGCCGGCCCGATCCTAAAAACCGATGTTTTTGTCTTCAGTTGGGTGGCCGGCCAGGACGAAACCAATTTGGCCATGACCTTGGTGGAATTTATGACCAATTTGGAACAGCAATCCCGCCTCATCGTTGAACCGATGGGCCGCCTGCCGGCTCATGCGCAGGTACGCTACAACCAGAATCTATCGCCGGCCATTCTCGAATTGGCCCGACAAAGCCGCACCGCGCTGCCCATCTCCTTTGCCCAGCGGCCCGTCTGGAATGAACTCACCTCGGCCACGTCTGACGTTAATGAGCTATACCGCTTGGCCTTAGCTGGAATCGAGCCGAGCAACCAGGCCGTGCAGCAGATTTCCAGCCAGGTCACCGAGGAATTCGGCCTCGATCGCGTCGAGGCCAACCTTGACAGCCTTTGCCCCACGCTCGAAACCGACGAAACGCGGGATGTGACGCTGTGGCACAGTCTGCAAAATGAGGAGGCCGAAGCGCTGGCCGACATCAGCCAAGATTTTACCGACGGCTGTCCGGGCGTCACACTTGAATTAACTCATTACGCCTTTGAAGAGCTTAACCAACGTTTCCGGCAGACTGTTCAACAAGGCGGCGGGCCGGATATCATCCTCCAGTCCACCCGCCTGACCACGCAGTTGGCCGAAGATGGCCTCATCCGCGACTTGACCGGCCTGGTCGAGCCGGCGTTTTTACAACAGTACATCCCCAACGCCGAAGAAGCGATGCGTTACCAGGGGCGACTATACGGCTTACCCGAGTCGGTCGAGGTGCTGGCCCAATATTACAACACCGAATTGGTCGATGACCCGCTGTTGAACCTGACCGAAACCTCGGTGCGGGTCAACTCTGAGCAGCAGCTCGCCCTGCCGGCCACGTTTTTCTACGGCTATTGGGGCTTTGAACCGTTCGGCGGCTTTGAGTTCGACAGCGACGCCAAGCTGATTACCAACGACCAGGGCCTGGTCGCCTGGTTGACCTGGCTGCAAAACGCCCGGAGCCAACAGGGGGCGCAGCTCACCACCAGCCCCGCCGAGGCGCAGACGCTGTTTGCCGAGGGTGAGGCCGCCTACTTTGTCAGCGGTCCATGGGCGCTGTCCCGATTGCGCCGCGAATTGGGCGAAGATCGCTTTCGCGTCGCGCCGCTGCCGGCCGGCCCCGAAGGACCGGGCCGGCCGATTTTGCAGGTGCGAGGGGTGATGGTCAATGCCAACAGCGACGACGTAACTGCCGCCATCGCCGTGGCCTTCGGCAAATATCTGGTCACGCCGGAAAGCCAAACCCGATTTCTGGAGACCGGCTCCCACGTCTCGGCCGTCGTCAATATCGATTTAAGCGACTATCCGCTCATTAACGGCTTTCGGGAACAAGCCAAACAGGCCATTGTCGTCGCCGAGACCTCCCGGTTCGCCACGGTCGAACAACTCGGCAATGAACTATTCGACACGGTGCTGACCACAGACATCGCCCCGGTCGAGGGAGTGGCGGCCTTCAAAGAGGCCGTCTATCAAGCTCTGGGCACCAACGACGAGGAGGATTAGATGACCGGTACCACTGTAGCCCAAATCGTAAGCGATCTGACCCAAGTGATTCTCAAAATGCTGGGCCGACCGGCGGTGCAGCAGCAGCTTCTGGCCATTGGCTTGATTTTGGTTCTGGCCTGGGTCCTATCGTATCTGATTGATCGCTGGCTAAAATCCCGTTTTCCTGAGCATGAGACCGAGCCGACCGAGCTTGAGCCGGAAGAGGAGGAAGTGCTGCTCGAAGAGGAGCCGGTCGAACCGCCGCCGACCCCGTGGCAAGAACGCGTCACCGCCTGGCTGTTATCAGAGGTCCGGGTGCTGAGCTACCCGATAGGGACGTTAATTATGGCCTATTCGTGCCGCACCCTTTTCGAGGCGGGGCACCGGCCGGCGGGCCTACTGTCCGAGTTAATCGTCCTGTCCTGGCTCTTTTTTGTTTACCGGCTGATTTTAGGGATTCTCTACGAAACGCTGGATCGCCAGCGCGTTCATTACTATCGCCTGCGTCTTCTGGCGCCGGCCTTCATTCTACTGATCATCCTGCGCGTCTTGGCCCTTCTGACTGAACTGTCGGTCTTGGGCAGCGCCCGGCTATATTCCAATGAGGAAAACCGGTTGACGTTAGGCGTGGTGGTGTTTGTTGTGATCGGGTTCTACTTCTGGCTGATTTTTACCCAGGCGCTGCAAGACATCATCCAGGGCTTCGTGACCTGGCGCGGCCAAACCGATATCGGTTCGTTTCAAGCCTCCCTGATTATCCTGCGTTACGTGCTGATCGGGGTGGGGCTGGTGGTGGTGTTCCAAACGTTGCAGCTCGATACCACCACAATCGCCGCGATTACCGGCGGTTTGTCGATTGGGGCCGGCTTTGCCCTGCAAGATGTGCTCAAGAATTTCGTGGGCGGCCTTATTCTGCTGTTCGACGGCACCATTCGGCCGGGCGATTGGGTTGAGATCGGCGCCAGCGAAGGCGAGGTGGAGAAGATGAGTATTCGGGCGACCACCATCCGCCGGTTGGATAATATTCGAATTATCGTCCCTAACCAGGAGTGGCTCGTTTCGCAAGTCACCACCTACACCCACAGCGGCCGGCGAACATTGGCCAGAGTAGCAGTTGGGGTCAGCTACAATTCCAATGTGCCGCAGGTGCGGCAACTGTTGATCGACACCATCGGCGCCCATCCCGAAATATTACCTGAGCCGGTACCGTTCGCGGTCCTGGCTGAATTTGGCGACTCGAGTCTCAACTTTCTAACCGGCGGTTGGGTAGCCGAAGCCACCACGCGCGGCCGGGTGACCAATGAATTACGGGTGATGATCTGGGAAGCCTTCGCCGAGC
>JAGRCC010000053.1 GCA_020433785.1 Anaerolineae bacterium | reverse complement strand
CGATAATTTCGTTGACCACATACCACAGCCGCGCCCCGACGATGCCGAAGATAAGCAGCCAGATAAGCAGATCCCAGATGATATTGGGATCCTCGCCTTTCCGTTTCACATACCAGGCTGCGTAAAAAGCCCCGGCTAACACCCCTAGCACAATGAGCACGCCATACCAGCGTACGGTCAGTTGGGTAAAGCCGATGTCTAACGTAAATATAATTGGATCGATCACAACGTACTACCCTTCTTTATTCAAAATTGCCTAAAATTAGGCTGATTATTCAATATATCCCAACGCCTGAAGCTGCTTGGTGATTTGCTCATCATCGTCCAAATTAACGGTTTGGTTGGCCTGCCAACTGTTCGGCTGGCGGGTGATGGCTTGCTGGATGGACTGCTTAAGCTGGCTTGATAGCTTGGCGGCAGCGCCTCGATGCTGATTAACAATATTTTGAGTTTCGCCCGGATCAGTTTGGACGTTGAATAACTCATCCGGCCGGCCCTCTACTTTGACCAGTTTGTAACCGTCTTGGTAAATTCCCCAGCGCTTCCGTTTGCAGTAGAACGGTTCGATCAGCTGCGGCGATCGTTTCTCCATCATCGATAAAAACGTGTTAGGTGGATACGCTTCGACAAAAACGAGGCCACCTTCCGGGTCTTGGCCCTGAACCGTTTGGGCTAAACTGAGCTGCTTTACATCGGTTCCGGGGCGATATTCGGTTTCAAAAACATCGACATGGGCCGCCTGAAGCGCGGTATGGAAGATACGCCGGGTTGATACGGTCTCATCGATCCGCTGGCCGGCAGCCATACCATCCGGGAAGCGGATGATCAACGGCACGTGAACCAACTCCTGGTAAGCGACAAACGAGTGACCGACAAAATTATGCTCGCCGATACCCTCACCGTGGTCGGCTACGATGATGGTCAGGACGTTTTCAGTCCGGCTTAATTTTTCCAGCAGTTGGCCTAATAGATGATCTTGATAGTTGACTTCGGCGTCATAGAGATCGTTGAGAACGGCGTTTTCAATCTCATCTAACGGTTCTTCTATTGGCACCAGCCAGCGAAACGTTTCGACATTGTACCGGCGCAAAAAGTCACGATACTCACGATCTTCTTTGAAGTAGGGCGCGAATTTGTCGATGAAGGTATCGGGCGGTGAGTAGGGTAAATGGGTTTCCATCAGATTAAAAAAGACAAATTGCGGTTTGTTAGCCTGATCCATCCGCTCGACTAGATGGGTTACATCGCGGATACTGTTGGCGGTGTGCCCCTTAAAATTAGCCATTTTCGACCAAACCGGCACAAATTTAGGATGCAACGACGCCTGAAACAGAAAATCAGAATGCGCAAAGGCATTTTGCACCGGATAAGATAATTTTCGCAGTTGTTGAGTATACCATTCCCAGGCCCGGTTAAGCGGTTTCGGCAGGCGGTTTGAACTGCGCGGCACCGACGGTACCGCCCCGCAGTAATTATAAAAGGTGGTGAAACCGGCTTTAAGACCGTTGTTGAGAATACCCACCAGTGGGTTGTTGCAGAAGCCGGTGGTTTGATAACCGTTGACGCTGAGGAGCTTAGCCAGGGTATCGAAGCGGCCATCCAGCGACGCATGCGCTTGCAGGGTTTGGTGGGTAGTCGGGTACTCGCCGGTGAACATTGAGGTGTGGGCTGGAATTGTCCATTGGGCCGGGGAGATCGCATTATCAAAAACGGTGGCGTTTTGAGCAAAGTGATCAATGTTGGGTGATGTAGGTTTCGGATAGCCATATAGCGATAATCGATCCCGCCGGTGTGTGTCGAGGACGATCAGAACAATATGAGGGGGTGTTGATTTGGGCATGCCGTGAAATAACCTCTCCTGGCAAGTGACTTCTCAAAAATTAAGGGCTTAGATAGGACAAAGTTAAGTTTGTCTTACGTTACCCCGAGTGATTAAGATTTTTCTTCTTATAATTGTAGCCTGTAATTTTACGTATACGCCACGATAAAAGCAATTTCAGTCGATCCCGGATTTGCTCGATGCTAGGGCATGATAACTTTCCCTTGGATGTCATCCGGGATAGGGTGGTTGAGTAGGTGTAAAACGGTCGGTGCGATATCCATTAATTGCATGCCGGTTAACTGCCGGCCGTTAAGATTCTGTTTGGGGTCGTGGTAGATGAACAGGCCGTTTTCGGCGTGGTTGGCGTCGTCGGGGCCGGTGTCGTTTTCAAAGGTGTAGATGGCCTGATGCCCCAGACTGCCGACCGACCGCCAGTGAAGGTCGCCGAAATAGATGAGCAAGTCTGAGGGAATATTGCGAACTTCGCGGTAGATGGCCTCCGGGGTGTAGCAAACGGTGGGGAGGGGGCGGCCTTGATGGTCCACTAGCCCGGCCAACCGCTCGATGATTTCGCGCCGCGTGGACTCGAACGCGGCCGGCGAGACGACGCCGCGCGGCTCACGGCCTTGTACGTTGAGCCACAACCGACCGTAGTACCCGCCTGCGCCCCAGGCAACTGTTTTGTCCCAGTTAACGCTAAGTTGTTCAAACGGCGTAATTTGACCGGACGGCGGGTCATCGTCAAAGACCAGATAGCCCTCGCGGTGCAGCCACTGGTTGAGGCAGAAGCCGCCGTCCATACGTTTCGCGCCGTGATCGGAGACCACCAGGATAATGGTGTTATCATCGACAGCCTCAATCAGCGTCGCCACTTGCCGGTCGAGATAGCGGTAGTAATCGCAAATGGCGTGTTCAAAGGGATTACCAGGCTGGTACAGCCGATGAGCCGGATCGTGAAACCGCCAAAAGCCGTGGTGAATCCGGTCGACGCCCATTTCCACAAACATGAAAAAATCCCACGGTTTCTCGCGGATGAGATAATTCAGCACTTTGAAGCGTTTAGCCGTCATCTCATAGATTTGCCGGAGTAAGGTCTCTTTGTCATCGGTGCGAAAGTTGCGTACGTCCACGTCATACGGTTCACCATCCAAAATGCGGTCGATCTCATATCGCAGTTCGTTAGGATGGGTGTATTGTTTTTGTAGTGACGGGGTTAGAAAACTGCTGATGAGGTGACCGTTGATCGGTTTAACCGGATAAGTTTGAGGCACCCCGACGACAATCGAGGTCTTTCTGGCCTCGCCCAGATAATCCCACACCCGCTTTTCCTTGACGGCGGTGCCGGTGGCGATGGTCATATTGGTGTAGCTGTAATCGGCCCGATTCCGGAACCCGTAGATACCTAACACACCGGGATCTTTGCCGGACAGCATCGAACTCCAAGCCGGGACGGTAATACAAGGAATGGCGCTGGCCAGTGGTCCGTAAGCCCCGCCGTCCATCAACGCTCGAAACGTGGGTAGCTCATCGCGCCATTGATCGAACAGAAGGGACGGTTCGCCGCAATCGAGGCCGATAACCAGCACTTTGCGTGCTTTTTTTCTCCGCAGAAAATTAAACATAAGGTTGTTGACTCCCACTATTGATGTTGAGATGGCTGTGCGTAATTAGTCGGGCGGCTCAATCGGCGAGGGCGGCGGCTGGGGTGGGTATCGGCGGCGGTAGAAGATCAAGCCGATCCCAATGAGCATGAGGGCCAGGCTAATGATTTGCGCTGTGGGAATGCCGGACAGCGTCCAGGCGTCGGGGCGTAACGACTCGACCAGGGTTCGACCTAGTGGGTACCAAATCAGATAGAGCGAGAAAATATCGCCCTCTAGCCATTTATCCGCATATTTTCGGCCGAGCCACATCAGCAAGATAAAGCCGGTCAGATTCCAAAGCGACTCGTACAGGAACAGCGGGTGAAAGGTGGTGGTGAGCGGATAAACCGTCAAATCATCAAATGGCGGGATACGCTGGTTGACGTTGGTGATGGTAATGCCCCAGGGCAGGGTCGTCGGCGGACCATATAATTCCTGATTGAAATAGTTGCCCCAGCGACCAATCGCTTGAGCTAGCAGCATGCCGGGGGCCAAAATATCGAGCCAGCGCCAGAGGTTGAGCCGGTGCCGTCTGGTGTAGAGAACCACTGCCAGCAAGCCGCCGATGAGTGCTCCAAAAATTCCGATGCCGCCCTCCCAAATTAAGAAGGCGGTGGGAAAGGGGATAGCGATCCCAAAAATATTAAGCGTGGTAAACGGATTTTCGACAAAATAGTAGTGAAAGCCGCGATTACCGCCAACCGGCGAAGAAAATACATGGTACAGGCGCGCGCCGATGATGCCCAAAATAAGACACCAGACCAACAGGTCCCACACGTGATTAGGGTCTTCGTTGCGCCGTCGAGCCTCAAGCGTGGCCACATAGGCCGCCAACATGGCTCCGGTAACAATCAGTAGTCCGTACCAGCGAATGGTTAACGGGCCGAGTTGTAGAAATATGGGATCAGGGGGTGAGGGCAAGGCTACACATCTCCTAATAATTATCAATCAGTGACTATACACGCGGGCTACGTTGCGAGCAAATACCTCAAGCTTTAACATAAACCCCCTTCCGGTCTTTAAAAAATGTGGTATAATAATGGCGAAGTATAATAAAAATAGTCAAGGTTAAAAACAGATTTGATTACTTCGGATCAGTTTGTTCTATTTAGTAATTTTGCTAAATATTGGCAAGATTTCGCTCATGGTCACCTGTTGCTTATTTCGCCTCATGGAGAGGTCTTGACAGGGGCCACCGGTGACAGGTCGATCAACTGGCAAACATTACTAAACCAACTTCCCGCCAACCAGCACGAGCCAACTTTCCTCAAATTACCACAATATAATATTTTAGCCGCTTCTCTGGCTGAAAACGGCCAAAACTATGGTTATTTGGTCATTGTCGATGCTCATGAGGGAGACGTTTCGCTTGTGGCTTGCGCTAAAGACGCAATTACCAGGAACTTGGCCAACGAGCAGGCGCTCCAAGCGATGACCGATGAACTCATTGGCGCCTGGAACCAGTTGGAACTCGTTTTTCGAGTGACACAAAATTTGACCGTTACGTCAGATTTAATGGCGACCCTACGCTCCATTATTCAAGAAACTCAGCGGGTGATCGAATGTGAAGACGGCTTTATCTTGCTGCGATCCGTGCAAGGGTTTACCTGTGTCACCAGTCAAGATCAGAATGTGGCTTGCGACGAATCGCTGTTGGATAATTTACTAAAAAGTAGCGGTGTGGTCGTCGGGAATAAAAATTCGGCCTGTGAGGCCATTTGGGCGGCGGCGCCGAAGTCGGTTAATAGCCTGTTGGCAACCTCGCTGGAGATTGTTGACGAAGAGGCTCAGGCCGCCATTGGCCTAATTAATAAAGTACATTACCATTTTACGGCCGGCGACACCAAATTACTGGCGGCGTTGGCCCAGCAGGTGGCAGTTATTATCAAAAATTTCTTAATCCATAACAAAGTCATCGCCCAAGAACGACTGAGCCGTGAGCGAGAAATTGCCGTGGAAATTCAGGAAAGTTTTCTGCCAACCAAACTGCCGGAGGTTGGCGGCGTATCGGTGGCGGTTTCTTCGATGCCGGCTTCGGAAGTGGGCGGCGATTTTTATGATTTTATCACGGCCGATGATCGCTATTTGACGCTGGTGATCGGTGATGTGTCGGGTAAGGGCATTCCGGCCGCCATGTTGACTTCCATCACCCGTACTATGCTGCGGGTTGAAGCCATGCGGGGCGAACCCCCTCATAAAATTATCGAACAGGCGCATCACGTGCTGCATCAAGATTTGAGTCGGACGGATTCTTTTGTAACCGCCTTTGTGGCCAATGTCGATACGCTTGAAGGCAAACTTACCTATGCCAGCGCCGGCCATACGCCGACCTTAGTTTATCGAGCGGAAACCGAAACCGTGGAGCAGTTGAAAGCCACGTCGCTCCCCATTGGGGCATTTGGTTATCAAGAGAGCCAGCCGGTTAGTATCGCCCTAAATCCGGGCGATACGCTGGTTTTTTATACTAACGGAATCATCAAAGCACAATCGCCAAATAATGGTATTTTTGGCTTTGAGCGTTTGATCGAGATCGTTACCGCTAATGCCGCTGAACCGCCCGAAGCCTTACAACAGCGGATTCAGGCAGAACTCCACGATTTCTATCGCTCTGATCCCAAAGATGACGCGACGCTGCTGATCGTAAAAATGTTGCCCTATGCGGATGGCGACTCGCCGCATACCGGTTCAATGCTCATTAATACGCTGGACTTTCTGTATCCGGCTGATATCGATTACCTTAATGAAATTTCGCGCCAAATCTCTTCAGCTTGTCGGGAGCTGCCCCGATTACCGGGTGGATCTCGAGGGGATGATTTTATTTATCTGGTCGAGTTAGCCATTTCTGAAATATGTACCAATATCATTAAGCATGCCTATAACGGCAAAAAAGGGGAAATCAGCGGCCAACTGCGGCTGCTTAATAACGGCATCGAGTTGGATTTTTACGATCAGGGCGAAGGGTTTGATCCCAGCACCGTACCCACTCCCAAGGCCAATCCGCACGAATTGGTTGAGGGGGGCTACGGTTTACATATCATTCGGCAAATTATGGATGTTGTTTCGTACAATACCCAGCCGGGCCGAGGCAATCACTGGCATTTGATCAAATATCTGCCTGATTCGTAACCAAATAAACCAGTTAACCATTCCAGTTAGTTATAAATTGCATCAAAACTCTAGAAAGACTACAATGAATTATGTTTTTCTGAAATTTGACGACTAGGGAGGAAATCCATGGAGATTACCTGCAAATCAATCTCAAAAAATGTTAGTGTTGTAGCATTAAGCGGCGCTTTAAATGCGCGTTCAGCCGAAGAAGCCAAGCAAACCTTTAGAAATTTAGTCGAACAGGGCGTGACTCAGGTAATTGTTGATCTCCACGATGTGCCTTTTATCGATAGTTCCGGACTGGCCGCACTCGTGTCCGGGTTGAAAACACTGGGCGGGGAGTCGTCAAACTTGAAGCTCGCCGCGCCGCAATCACAGGCTCGTCTGTTATTTGAATTAACCATGTTTGATCGGGTATTTGAAATTCATGATACCCTAGAAGATGCCCAAGACAGCCTTAATTGAGACCCCAATAATGGACGTTTCTCAAGAGTTCTTAGAAGCGGATGTTATCTTGGTCAGCCCTAAAGGTAAGTTGGATGCTAAGAATAGTCAAAACCTTCGATTAGTTTTCCAGCAGTTGATTGATGCTACCGAACCTAAAAAAATCATCCTTGATCTGCGCCAAATCAATTTTGTCGATAGTTCCGGGTTGGCCGCATTAGTATCCGGCTTACGTATGGCCCGTGAAAACGGCTGTGCGCTGGTTTTGAGCGGGGCGCAGTCTCAGGCGCAAATCGTTTTTCGGCTAACCATGTTAGATAGGGTATTTCCCATTTACGCGACTTATCAAGAAGCCAGACAAGATTTGATCTAGTTTGCCTAAACGACCGTGTTAAAAGTTCTTGTTATTGATGACGCAGTTCATATTCGCCGGCTGATAGTCAGAATGTTAGAGCGGGCCGGTATTATGCCTCTAGAAGCCGGTGATGGCTTACAGGGGCTAAAGATGGTCAAAGAACATAAACCTGATATTGTGACGTGCGACATCTCGATGCCGTTGATGGATGGGTACGAGTTTTTAGAGGTTGTCAAAGCCGATCAGGAGTTGAAGCATATTCCGATCATTATCATTACGGCTTTGGGTCAATTGGAAGAAACGATCAAGGCCGCTGAACTGGGTGCGGATGCTTGTATCACCAAGCCGTTTAGCTCAAGTTACCTTTTAGAAGTCATCCACAATCAGCTCGAAAAATAGATTTTATACTTAAAATTATGGTAAATAAAAAAGCCCTACAATTTGTAGGGCTTTTGTTATTAGTAACAAATCAGCTATCTAGGCAACTTCCGGGACAATAACTTCTTTATCCTCAGGGGAGATAGCCTTAAGCACAATTTTACCATCTTCTACATCAGCTTGGACGGTATCACCGAACTTAAAGTCTCCGGCCAGAATGCCTTCTGACAAAGTATCTTCAATTAGACTCTGAATAACGCGACGGAGTGGCCGAGCGCCGAAGTCCGGATCGTAACCCTGCTCAGCTAAGAAATCTTTGGCTGCTTCTGTAATGGTCAGCACGATTTCGTGTTCCTTCAACCGCTCTTCGACGTGTGCTAACAGTAAATGAACAATTTCGCCAATTTCTTTACGGGTTAAAGCACGGAAGATAATGGTACCGTCTAACCGGTTACGAAACTCGGGCCGGAAGGTGCGCTCCATATCGCTCATCACTTTGGCCCGCATCTTTTTGTAGTTGCTTTCTTCGGAAGCGTCTTCATCTTTATTTACGGCAAACCCCAGACTGGTTTCCCGCTTGATTAGATCCGCGCCGACGTTAGAGGTCA
>JAGRCC010000680.1 GCA_020433785.1 Anaerolineae bacterium | reverse complement strand
CTATTTATATCCGTCTCAATTCATTTCCTGGGGAACGCCTACCCCGGCCGATGCGTTTCGCTATGAAGTGGTCTCCGGCGCGATTGGCACCACCAGCACCGGCGAATTTTTACCACGCTGGGCGCAGCAGCACCCCGAGCCGGACACGCTCCAGCCCGATTACGAAGCCGGTCGCCCGCCGCAAAAAATCGATCCGGCGGCTGTACCGCCCGAAGCCCGGATCGACATCACCGACCATCTAGCCGAATCGGATGCCTGGCAGATCGATACCCCGGCGTCGTTTACCGCGACTATCCGCACCCTTTATTGGCCCGGCTGGCAACTTTATCTTAACGACCAACCCATTCCCTTCTCGATCACCCTTAACATCGGGTTAATCCAAACCTCCATACCTGTCGGACAGCACCGCCTCACCCTCCAACTGGAGTCGACACCTTTACGCACAATCGGCTTATGGCTCACTCTCCTAACAGGCTTAACGCTAGCAACCATGATCGTTGTTAGCCCTCTGCGGTCAGTCATCGGCAGTCGGCGGTCGACCATGAGCGCTCAGCCATCAGTTGTCAACCGTCAGCTAACCCATCTCCCATCTCCCATCTCCCATCTCCAGCTTTTCCTCCTGACGACCGCTCTACTTATCGCCCTGTTTGTTCTATCGCGCCCACTAGCGCCGCTGTTTACCCTACAATCCGATCCTGATTTGCCCCAGCCGGCCGACCGCCAACTGCACGTCGATTTTGGCGATCAAATCCGGCTGGTTGGCATCGATCACCTGCCGGAGGCGGTCCAACTGCCGGCGGAAGGAGAAGCGGTTATCACGGCCGTGCTCTATTGGCGGGCGCAGCAAGACCTCGACGCCAATTACTCAGTCTTCCTCCATCTGGATGCGCCGGACGGACGAACAATGGCCACCGTCGATGAAGTTAGCCCCGAGGATATCCCGACGCGCAACTGGCCGCCCGGTTTGTACCTGCGCAATCCGCTGCATCTAAAAATCCCGGCCACACTGCCGCCGATTCGTTACACACTCACTACCGGCGTCTATCGGCGCGATACCGGGGAACGTCTGCCGGTTGTGCCTGACGGCGGAACCACGTTTACGTTGGGCAGCCTGTGGCTCGAGCCGCCACCCCTGGCGCTCAACGTCCGGCAGCCTGTGGCCACCTTCGGCGAGGGCATCAGGCTGCTGCAAGCCACGATGACGGACAATACCGTGAACCTTGTCTGGCAGGCCGATCACCCGCCGGCGGAAAATTACAGTATCTTTGTTCACGCTCTTGATGCGGAGGGACAGTTAGTTACCCAATCGGACGGTGTGCCTTACGATGGCCTGTATCCCCTACCCCAGTGGCGGCCCGGCCAACTGATTCAAGATCAGCGGATACTCGATCCAAACGGCAAGATCAGTCAACTGGCGATCGGCATCTACGATCCGGCGACCGGGCAGCGCTTGCCCGCCGTCGATGGCGAAGGTCAGCCGCTGACCGATAACAGCGTTATTATAACGGTGACGCCGTGAGCCACCGTTCATCTAAAACCCCAACTCATCGGGCAACGATATTAGCCCTGGTGGTTTATGGCTCATTGGCGATCGGGCTGACCTACCCGCTGATATTCAACCTAACCAGCGCGGTGCCCAACGACATCGGCGATCCGCTGCTGAACACCTGGATTTTAGCCTGGGACAGCCACGCCCTACTGACCGACCCCCTTAATCTGTTCAATGCTAATATTTTTCATCCCTTGCCCAACACGCTGGCCTATTCTGAACATCTGATTAGCACTGCCCTGCTGGCACTGCCTATCCAATTCTCCGGCGAACCGATTTTAGCTTACAACATAAGCTTGCTACTTTCATTTCCTCTGGCGGCCTTTAGTATGTATTTGCTGGCACTCCACTGGACGCACCGGCGCAGCGCTGCTTTTATCGCCGGCTTGATCTTTGGTTTCGCTCCCTATCGCCTGGCCGCAATCGCCCACTTACAGCTTTTAACCTTCCAATGGCTGCCGTTAGCTTTACTCTTTCTCGACAAAGCGCTAGATAACGGTCAGCGGTCAGTAGTCAGCAGTCAGCGACAAAACCGTTTCAAAATCTGCCTCACCTTATTTTTGACCTTACAACTACTGGCCTCGTGGTATCTAGCGATCTACACCATTCTCCTTTTCACCATCTATACGGTCATCGCGCTCACCCTACCGGAACTTCTCCCGCTCAAATCTCCACCTCTACCACCTCCAAAAATACCCAAACTCTATAAACTCATCGTTCCTTTGATTATCACCTTTTGTCTGACTCTGCCATTTGCCTACCCCTATTTGTCGGTCATCAATGATCTGCGTCAGGCTCGGCCACTGACACAAGCATTATCTCTGGCCGCCACTTTCACCGATTACGCGGCGGCAGCGCCGTTCAACATTCTCTTCGGCCCTTTAACCGCACCGGCCCGCAATCGGCCCAATTTTACTGAAGAAAATACACTTTTTCTGGGGATCACCGCGCCGATACTCGCTATGATAGCCGTGCTTTGGGCGTTTCAAACCTGGCGGCAAGTAATGCTACGAACGGCCTCCCAAAAATCAAACGTCATCACGCAAAGCCCAAAACCCGACCCCTACTTCCCTAAACTCGCAATTGAATTTATTCTTACCAGCCTTTGCCTTAGCCTCATTATTACCCTGATCCTGACTTTCCCAACGCCGTACGCTCTACTGGCTGCCGTCATCCCCCCCACCACCATCATTCGCGTCCCACCGCGTTGGATCATTCCCGCTTTATTCGCCCTGGCCGGTCTGGCTGCTTGGGGGTATGCGTACCTTAACCATCGACTTGAGGCTAACAACAGCCAACCCCACCGTTCATTTTTTACGCTTTTCGGCGTACGGTTTAATCTCAAATCGACCCTGCTGCTCATCCTCTGTTCAGGGCTGCTCACTCTCGAATCGCTGTCCATCCCACTGCCATTGGCCCGTGTCGAAAATCGGACCAGCCTCAATCCGGCCTATGACTGGCTGGCCAGCCAGCCGGCCAACTTCGCACTAATCGAATTACCGCTGCACAGCGCCCCGGCCCTCGAATATCCCGAAGTCAAACGAATGTACGCCAGCACGCTCGGTTGGTGGCCACTGATCAACGGCTATTCCGGCTACACTCCGGCCCGACAACCCATCCTAGCCCAAGCTCTGGCCGATTTTCCGGATGACACGGCCGTTATAGCCCTCCAAACCCTCGCTGCCCAACTTCTTACAGTCCCATTACCTACACCTTCAGTTTCCCAAACTTCACCCTCTAACTATCAAAACACCTTTGACTCTCTTAATTCTACAAACGCTATGAACACCAATAACTCCCCTTGGCTCTACCTCCTCATTCATCCCGGCGAAGCTCCCTTCGACCGCACCCAATGGGAAACCGTCGATCGCTGGCAGGTCGAGCGCAACCCCGCTTTTCGCCCACTCGGCCAATTTGACGGCGACTACCTTTATCAAATTCTCCCGCCTAACTCCGATCGGTTCACTGCCCCGCCACTGGCCACTTTTGGTCCTGACCAAACGATTCACCTTCTCGCCTTCTCCCTAACCTCTCCTACCCCCCCTAATCCTATAAACGCCTTTAAC
Source organism: Anaerolineae bacterium (assembly GCA_020433785.1). The sequence goes on along the minus strand of JAGRCC010000680.1, from coordinate 5,559 downwards.
TCTACAAACTCTTTAAACTCAACTAACTCCCTAACCCTTTTTTGGCAATCGACCGCTCCAATTTCCACTAACTACACTATCTTCATTCACCTCCGCGCCGCCGACGGTTTTGTGCGCAGCCAGGCCGATGGCCCGCCGGTCAGTGCCGCCTACCCGACTGATCGGTGGTTGGTGAGGGAAATCATTCAAGATATTCACCCACTACCGGCTGATGATTTTAGTCAGATCGATCACATCGCCATCGGATTATATGATCAGGTTACCGGTCAACGACTGCCGGCATTTGACACTAAAGGGCGCCGTCTGGTCGATGATGCAGCTCTGCTTAGGCTTCATTGAAACATCAATCGTAGGGAGTTAAAGTAATAATTCTAACGAATTTTTTAATATTAAACTAAATTTTGCGTAATACATTAAAAAGTAGTATCGTTGTACTATATACACATGTTTGTTTGTGAAGCTAGAGGAGGGCTATCTTCCAAACAAAGATCTTGACATCCTATATATAGGTGTGATAAACTAGTTGCATACTATATATAGTATAGGGCCTAATTAACCTGTCGTCTCTAGAGAGAGGAAACAAAAATGAGCAAGCAGGACAACATTGATGTCAGAATCCACGCTCAAGAGCGTGAATGGCTTCAAAGCCTCGGGGGAGGCAGTCTTGTCGAGGGCGCAAAAAGTCTCATCCGGCAGTTGATGAGCAAAGATGAAGATAAAGATAGCTATAAGCGAAGTTATTCCGGTTATAAAAAATAACGCCGTTTGTAGCTATAAAAACCAAACTTCCAACACAACTTACGCGACAGAAAGACGCGAAGATTAAATGTTTCTGCGTCTTTTTATTTTATGTACTAGTTATTGTTTAAGTCATTAGGTCTCATTTAATCCTAAACGATCCATTTCCGTGACTTGCTGTGGCTTAAGCCGGCACTCTTGTTGAAAAAAGGCAGCGTGGTATAATTAAATTAGACCTATCATCCATTCTCCGGGGTAACCATGCTGGACCATTCAACGGATAAATATGCCATTGTCTCCGGGCATCGTATCTTAGTGGTTGACGACGATCCGGCGCTTTTGCGGCTTGTTAATGATCGACTCGATCATGCCGGCTTTGAGGTATTTACAGCCGGCTCTGGCCAACAAGCTTTGGAGATCATTGAAAAAAATGGCTTGCCTCATCTAGCTATCGTTGATATTATGATGCCGGGGATGACCGGCTTTGAATTTTGCAAACAAATCCAACAATACAGTGACCTACCCATTATTCTACTGACTGCTATTGATCAGGAAGATACCGTTATTCACGGTCTTGAGCATTTTGCCGAGGATTATGTGACCAAACCCTTTAGCCCTCGAGAATTAGTTGCCAGAGTCCGGCGTGTTTTGCGTCGTATTGGTGATTTCACCTATGCTCTTGATCGTCTGATGCAGATTGACGACTATCTCACCATTGACTTTGTCCACCAACAAGCCATCACCGATAACAAACCTGTCTCATTAACCCCGCTTGAAACTAAACTGCTCTATATTCTCATGCGAAACGCCGGTAGAACCACCACCACCGATTTCCTGCTCCGCCGCCTATGGCCAATGGAAGAAGTATTTGAGGACGTGCTGCGCGTTCACGTTCACCGCCTGCGCCAAAAAATCGAATCAAATCCCTCTAAACCGCACTACGTGGTTACAAAACGGGGAGCAGGTTACAGTTTTCCCGCAGGCGCCTAAAAAAACCAAGTAATTGCTGGATTAAAATTAAATCGAACAGGAGAGGATTTTCTGATGAAACGATCCCCAGCGCCCCTTCCGGGTGAGTGAGTTTAGCGATCTATTTACCAGGTATGACCACACCGAACGCAAAACCGATTGGCTGGGGTTCATCTAAAATGGTCGGTACAGTTCCCACTGCCCCATCGACCTGTTACTCCCATCACCAGTCCTTAACTCCGAAAAGGTTTGCACCATGACAACGATCAACAAGAAGGTCTGTTTACTAGGCGACATTGCAGTTGGCAAGACCAGTCTCGTTCGTCGATTTGTCTATAACACCTTCGACGATAAACACCTCAGTTCCATTGGGGTTAAGGTCAGCCGCAAAACCATGCAAGTGCCTCAAAGCAATCAATTAATCGGTTTAACGATGATGTTATGGGATTTGGCCGGCAGCGAACGCTTCGATCAGGTCAAATCCAGTTATATCCGAGGCACGGCCGGCGTGGTTTTAGTGTGTGATTTAACCCGAGCCGACACCCTACTCAACTTACAAACTTACCTCGATGATTTGCAGCAAAGCAGTCGTGAAGCTAAGGTTATAGTGGCCGCTAATAAGGCCGATTTAATCAGCCAACAAGAAAGTTCAGCGTCGGATGTAGCCGAGATTGCCGCTGGCTTTAGCGCGCCCTATTATCTGACCAGTGCCAAATCCGGCAGCGGTATCGAGCCGTTGTTTCGCCATTTGGCTCGTCTACTTTTAGATTAAATTTGGTTCAAAGCGTGATGGATCCCACAGTTGCCGAACTTATCGTAAAAGAACATAAAATCGCCTATATTGTCACCGATGATGACTTAAAAATTTTAGATGCCAGCCCCAATGCCGGCCACTTGTTTCAAGGCGATTCTCTTTTACTCTTGGGCAAACCCCTGATTGAACTGATTCCTGAGTTGAAAGGCAATGAAGCGGTACTTTTCGATATTCTCAGAGGCAAAGTCCCGCGTTTTGACCTTTTTTGGCTCCATCGAGTGCCAAATGATCAACCTGACATTTACTTGTCCCTGGTTATTCTGCCTTATCATCAGCCATCGGCCCAAATCACCGGTTTAACGGTTTTGATCCAGGATGTAACGCCGATGGGGCAGGTCCACCAATTATTAAATCAGCATCGCAACGAGCTTAACTCGCTGCGCAATCAACTGCTCAACCACAACGCCGAATTAAATAGAGCCAATGCCGAATTGCAACAATTGGACGATGTCAAATCGACCTTTATTTCCGTGGCCGCCCATGAACTTCAAACCCCACTCTCTTCAATTACCGGCTTTATCGAAATGTTGTCAGACGAGGTCTACGGCTCGGTCAATGAGGAACAAAAAGAGGCCCTTGATATCGTCCAGCGCAGTGCTACCCGGTTAATCGCCATCATTAAGAACCTCCTCGATGTGACCCGGATTGAAGCCGGTCGAATTGAATTAGCCCTGCGGCCGATCAATATCCACAGCTTGATTGAAGCAGTGGTAGCCGAATTCCGCCCACAAATTGAGGTCAGGCAGCAAACGTTGACCCTTAATTTTCAAACCAACCTGCCGTTCGCGTTGTGCGATTATACCCGGGCCACGCAGATTGTAAGCAACTTATTGAGCAATGCTATGAAATACACCCCCAATCGAGGCGCCATAGAGCTAAAGACTTATCTGGACACGCGAGAAGGATTTATCCGATTTTCAGTCACAGACAACGGCGTCGGCATTTCTAACGACGATCAAAAGCTGCTATTTAAACGCTTTTTTCGGGCGGAAAGTGCTAACTTAACCGGCGAGCACGGCACTGGCTTGGGCCTATACATCACCCGCTCGTTAGTGGAGTTACACGGCGGGCAAATCTGGGTCGAAAGTGAGCTGTGGCGGGGAAGCCAGTTCCACGTCACCTTTCCTGTGGCCGGCCGGCCCACCGTTTTGGAAGAAACCCAGGCTGATAATCGTAAAAAAGCTCGGAAACACCAGCCCACGCCTTAAGCCCACCCTCCCTTTTCTTGAATTGCTCGAATATTTGCCCAATTTAGATAATTTAATTACTCTCTATGGTTACTCCCCTGAAAATAGTAGGACGCACCCCTGACCAATAGCCTGATTGTATGCCTTACAGAGGTGTGCTAAAATGAATAAAAGTTAGAAATTTTAATCACCTGACCAAGCCTCACTATAGTCTACCTGTAGGGTAAATAAGTTGAGCGTTGACCAAATTGGAAAATACCCCGTTAAAGAATTATTAGGCCGTGGTGGGATGGGCGAAATTTATAAGGCGGCCCATCCAAAACTTGAACGCGATGTTGCCATCAAGTTGATTCACACCTTCAAAGCCAGCGATCCGAACATTGTGGAACGATTTCAGCGAGAAGCTAAAGTTGTAGCTGCCCTGCGCCATCCCGGCATTATTCAAGTCCACGATTTTGACGTGGAGGGTGATGCTTTTTACATGGTCATGGAATTTGTCCCCGGCGAAAGCCTGGCCCAACGGCTTGATCGGCTGGATGATCAAGGCCAACGCATGCCCCTGCCCGAAGCATTGCGCATGTTTCGCATGATCACCGAAGCAGTGGCCTATGCCCACAGTCAGGGTGTAATTCACTGCGATCTCAAGCCCGGCAATGTCTTACTCACCAGAGACGATCAGCCGGTGCTGGCTGACTTCGGCATCTCCAAAATCATCAGCGACGAGCGCTTAACCGCCACCAACGATATTTTTGGAACGCCCCATTACATGTCACCGGAGCAGAGTTTCGGCCGGGAAATTAATGCCCAATCCGATGTTTACGCCCTGGGCGTAATGCTGTATGAGCTAACTACAGGCACACTGCCCTTTAACGGCAACTCGCCGATGAGCATCGTCTTTAAACACGTCAACGAGCAGCCGCCGGCGCTACGCTCAATTGACCCGGATTTACCGGAAGCCGTCGAGGCCATCGTCACCAAAGCGATGGCTAAAGATCCGGTCCAACGCTATCCTTCGGCTCAAGAACTGCTGTTTGATATCGACAAGCTGTTACTAACCATGACCGCCGGCCCGATGGCAGTTAAACCGGCCCGGCTGTTTATCTGCTACAAACGCAGCAGTTCACCCGACCAGCAGTTAGCCACCTATCTTTACGAAGCGCTCATGCATGAAGGTCACCACGTTTTCATCGATCAGTCCATCCGGGCCGGCGAAACGTGGCTGGAAGAGATCGACTACCAACTACGCATCTGCGATTTCATGATTGTGTTACTGTCCCAAACATCGGCCGACAGCGAAATGGTCAAAACCGAAGTCAGCCGCGCCTATGAATATCGCAAGCGGCAGGGCCGCCCGCACATTTTGCCGGTGCGTGTCGCTTACGAAGGGCTGCTGCCGTACAGTATCGCCGCTTTCTTGGAGCCGCTGCAATACATCATCTGGGGTGATGACAGCGACAACAGCCGGGTGGTTCAAGAAATTACTGAAGCGGTCTCCGGTCAATTACGCCAGGGTATCCCGGCCTGGGTCAACCCCATCAACCAAACGCGCATCATTTCCGAAGACGGCCGCCTGGTCACCGACCGGGAAACATCGCCCCCGCCGCTGCCGGCTTTTGATCCTCGCTCCCTTAAAGAGTTAGCCGTGCCCGGCGGCGCCGTCAAACTGCGCGACCGCTTTTATGTGGAACGAGACGTTGACGCCCAGCTTAAAAATCAGGTGATCAAGTGGGGCAGCACCACCACCATTCGCGCCCCGCGCCAAACCGGCAAAACCTCGCTGCTGATGCGGGGCATCAAATTTGCCCGAGAGCAAAATGTCAATGTCGTATTTTTAGATTTTCAAAGTTTCAG
>JAGRCC010000679.1 GCA_020433785.1 Anaerolineae bacterium | reverse complement strand
GGCCAGTGGGTGTCGCCGGTCAGGAAAACCACATTGTCGATATCCTGGCTTTCGATGAAAAAGAGCAGCGCCAACAGTTCCGTCTCGTAGCCGGACTTGTCGGTAAAATTGGCCCAACTGTCGCGCCCTTCAACTTGGGGTTGGGGAAAACCGGTGGGATAAGACAGTGGTACACTGCTGACCACAAACTTCCACGTCGCCTCCGACTCGGCCAGCCCTTGCTGCAGCCAGGCAAACTGCTCAGCGCCCAGCATCGTTTTTGGCTCGAAAGTGACCGGGCTGGGGTCCCAATTGACAATCGGATCACGGTAAGAGCGGGTATCCAAAATAAAGAAATCGGCTTGAGCCCCGTAGGAAAATTGCCGATACAGGCGGTAGGTATCGGTGGCGACGTCTGAGGTTTGAACCGGCCAATATTCAAAGAACGCTTGCCGGCCGTCGGCCAGGCGTTGGGGATTTTGGAGGGCCAGTTCCGGACCGCTGTAGTTATCGCGCATCTCATGATCGTCCCAACCGACGTAAACCGGCGTCTGGGCTAGAAATCGGGCATATGTCTCATCTGCCAGATGATACTTATAGCGCGACCGAAATTGTTCCAGGTTTTGCGCCGGTTCTTCCGCGCCGGGGACATTGGCCGGAACCGGGCAAGCACCGCTGGAGTAGATCGTATCGCCGGTCAGGAGGAAAAAGTCCGGTTCTTGGTTGGCCATCACCTCGAAAATATCCCAGCCGGTTTCCGGGTTGCGGCAGTAGCCCTGGCCGCCCAGGCAAGCGCCAAAAACAAAATCAAACGGCGTGGCCTCATCCGAAGCCGGAGCTGTGGTAAACTGGCCTTGAACGGCCTCGCTGTCATCGAGACTAACCCGGTAAAAGTAGGTCTGCGCCGGCGTTAAATCTTCAACCAGGGCTTTGCCGGTGAAATCGTTGGTCAGCCCAACCTCGGTGGTTACTGAAACCGCCTCGGCAAAATCATCCGTCTCAGAAACATCAAAGGTGAGCGTGCCGCTAATATTGCCTCTGGCCCACAAAACAACCGAGCTATCCGTAACCTCGCCGCTGATGGGACCGTGGGTAATTTGGGGTGTATCTTCTTGGGCTTGAGATTGACCGGCGAGGATAAACAAGGCCGGCGCGCTTATTAAAATAACAAGGCCAACAATAATAAAGAACCGCTTAGACATACTTTCTCCTCCTCAACGTAAATGTAATTGGGTAACTCTATCATAACATAATTTGTTAAGAAATTGGAAGCGAAAAAGCTAATTAGGAGATAATAGCCGTTCGTCTCGGACCGGCTCAACACCGATGACAGCACGATTGATCGACTAATTTGACACAACTTCGGTAATTTGCTACAGTCGCGAGAAGATTTATTTTCCACATTACAATGGCCATAGAATTCAACCCAACTGAGGCAAAATGGTAAACACACTGATCAAGCCGATTATCGAAGTTTTTCCTCACCTTGAAGACGTATCCAATGAGGCAGCCGTAGAGGATACGTTTTTCAAGAACCCCAACTCGCCCCTATGGATGGTAACGCGTGAACCTCGCTTAAATGAGCTGGTTACCAAACTCCATCAGCTTCGCGTGCGGCTGATGAACGACCCCGAAGCCTTTCACCGGATATACTTTTCTAAATCGGAATTAGACGAAGTTCGAAGTGATTTTGCCAAAATGATTTTACGCGGTGAAGAAGGCTTGCACCGGCTGTCGCATCTGATCTGCACCAGTTTTGTCACCTCGTACCAACTGCGCAGTGTGATATTTGGCGAGGTTGACGTGACCAAAGGCCGATTTACCCTAACGCTTGATATCACTCCCGACGAACTTTATTCAACCCCGGATATCGATCTGGGCACCCGCCAACTCAACCGGCTGCGTTTCAATGTCGGCAGCCCGGAAAAAGACGTGTGGAGCGAGGCCAGCCTGGTGGCGAACACGATTGACTATTTACCCACCGAACCGAATGAGTATAAAATTCATCGTATCATCAGCCGGATCAAGGCGGAAGAGGAGATCTGGAACAAAGTGGTTGACGAGATTTTTGATCTGGATAGTATTGTGGTGCGCGATAAAAAGCTGCGTCAATTCAGCCGCTTTGTCAAAGATATTTTTGGCATCAAAATTGTGGTCGGTGAGGATGAAGATATTTACCGGGTTCAACATGCCTTGTCAGAACTGCGCTGGTCAGATGAAACGCTAAAAGCAGTCGGTGCCCTGCCCGGCCCATCAACCCGAACGCTCGAATTTGTCGAAGTTAAAGATTACCTGGGCCGCCAGCGCAAACAGAGCGGCTGGGAAGCAGTTAAATCGGTGGTTCGCTGGGGAGAAAAAACCTTTGAAATTCAAGTTCAGCCGCTGCGTAACTTCCTGCGCGAGCGCGAGCTGCTAACGAAAGAAAGTCATGCCAGCTTCAAATCCAAACGCGAACGTGTGCGGGAGCAGGTCGCTCAACAAATCCCTCTCTTCCACTTTTACCAGGAACTCCTACGCTGGCTGTTTTTGTTTCCCAATACTCCACCGCCGCAGTACCATCAGATCCACCTACAGCTTATCGATTAGCCTATTATAGACATCAAATGCAAAAACCATTCACCTACGCTTTTGTACCCTCTACTAACAATGATGATCAGAAACCAGCCTACTGGTTTGCTTTCACCAATAACGAACTCCTTATGTACGAAACCGGCGCAGATGTTGTACCTCACCGGCTAAACTTTGACGAGGTCGGGCTGAAATTTAGCCGGCAACATTATCTGGGCGACTACGACGGCAGCCCCTGCTACGCCATCGATCTGAGCGAGCCGGTGACGTTACCGCCGGGTATGGCCCTCAAAAACCTGCGCGCGGCTTATCCCCGTCTGGGCGAGGATTTCTTTACTCTGGCCGGTCGCGCCGTGCAAATTATCGATTGGGATCATACCCACCAATTCTGCGGCCGCTGTGGCGCTAAGACCATCGATGCCGAAGGTGAGCGGGCTAAACGCTGCCCGGCCTGTGGGCTGTCGAACTACCCGCGCCTGTCGCCGTCGATTATCGTGCGCATCAACCGGGGCGCTGAAATATTGATGGCCCGCGCTTTTCGCTTTCCGCCGGGCATGTACAGCATCCTGGCCGGTTTTGTCGAGCCGGGCGAAACACTGGAACAGGCCGTAGAGCGGGAAGTGTGGGAAGAGGTGAGCATTCGGGTCAAGAATATTCGCTACTTTAGCAGCCAGCCGTGGCCTTTTCCCAACTCGCTCATGTTGGGCTTCACCGCCGAATACGCCGGCGGCGAAATCGAGATCGATCAAGTTGAGATCGAAGACGCCGGCTGGTATTC
>JAGRCC010000678.1 GCA_020433785.1 Anaerolineae bacterium | reverse complement strand
ATGTAGCGCGTCTCAAAATTGTCGGCGCCGTCCATCACCAGCGTGGCGCCCTCGATCAGTTTCTCGATATTATCGGGGTTAGCGTCGGCTACTACGCCCTGCACCTCGATCTCCGAATTGATCGCCCGCAGTTTGCGCTCGGCGGCGACAGCCTTGGGCAGGTGATCGGCCAAATCCTGTTCATCAAATAGTAGCTGCCGCTGGAGGTTATTTAGCTCGATGAAATCGCGATCGACGATAGTCAGCCGGCCCACTCCGGCCCGCGCCAGATGATTAGCCAGCACCGTACCGGTCGCGCCGCAGCCGATGATAACGACCCTGGCCGCCAGCAGTTTAGCCTGGCCTTCGGGGCCGATGCCGGGGAAGATCGTCTGGCGAATGTAGCGGCTTGAGACAGCAGGTTCACTCATATTGGCTCAGGCTTCCAGTTCCGCCGCATCGACAATTTCAAGGGCAACCCACTCGAAGCGCCTCACCCCCTCATCGGCCAAGCGCCAGACATTCGTATTGAGCGGTATGCCCTCGTGCACTGAAGCGATGAGATAGAAGATCTCCTCCCAGGCGCTTTCCATATCCGTTTGGGAGGGAATGGGCGGCCAGTCGGGGTGGGAGTGGTAGATGCCGATGATGTCCAGTTCGGCCTCGTCGGCGGCAAACTGCGTTTCGGCGAACTCTTCTCCGCCGATGACAAAGCGGTCGGTGCGCTCTTGATTTTGGTTCGTGGCCGGCCGCACCTCGCGGACAAAGCCGCCGTCGTCAAAGTGGCCGAGCAAAAAACCGCAGCACTCGTACGGGTAGGTTTCTTTGGCGTGAGCATAGATTTGTTTGAGTTGGGCGTCGGTTATTTTCATTTGCGGGTTTAATCGTCTTGTTTCTGAGTAGACTGTAATACAGTTAAGAAATCCTTTGGACTCAAGATGGTGATTTCACCGTATTCACCTAAATCGAGCAAATGGGAGTCGCCGGAAACGATATAAGTTGCTTTCCCGGCAACCGCACATTCTACAACGCGATCATCATCCTGGTCTTGGTCAATGACCCTTAACGTTAATTGTGGGTCAACAATTATCGCTGCAACCTTAAAGTGTTCGAGAAAAGTTTTGATATCGGTAGAGGATGGGCTTAGATATTTGCGAACACGAGGGTAAGTTAGCGTTTGTTTAAGTTCTGTTATTAGAGTCTGGGATGTGATGACCGCAAACTCACCGGCTTCCCAATGCCGGATGATCTGGGCTGGAGCGCCTTTAGATGACAGCAACGCACTAACGCCCCCCGTTTCACCTGCCTGCGGGTGAGCAATGTCAGTCACAATTAAAGGTGACTTCGCCAGCAAGGTATAGTTGAAAATCCGGGTGGTAGCAGGTCAGATGGAAACGGTTGTTAGGCCGCATTTTACTATAGTCATAATAAGTGATTCTGTGTGAAAGTTCAGCCTTAATACTGAGAAAAAACTCCTCTGATTATTGTGATAGTTAACCAATTCTCTTACTAAGAGCCAAGTTTTTAACTTAACAGTTCTATCTCGATCAAGAGATTGCGTTGAGTGACCAAAGGTAAGCGAAGTAGAATAAGGGCAGTTTTTTCTACAGTTCAACTACTTACTCCGTATGTGAACCACAATGGCGCTGATATTATCATCGCCCCCGGCGGCGTTAGCGGCCGCGATAAGATGGCGACAGGCTTCGGCGAGTGATGGACTATCTATAATAATACGCCACATCTCTTCTTCGGATACTAGGTTGTGCAGACCGTCAGAGCATAGCAGTAGCCAATCGTTGAGTGAAAGGCTGTGAGTAACGATATCGGGCTCCACTTGTGGCTTGTTGCCAATGACGCGGTAAATGATGTGGCGCTGCGGGTGATCGAGAGCTTCCGTAGGTGTAATTTGGCCGGTAGCCACTAGTCGCTCCACCAGCGAGTGGTCTCTGGTGAGTTGCTCAATGTCCTGGGTATTAATTCGGTAAGCTCGGCTATCGCCAACGTGGCCGATGTGGGCTACACCACCCACTACCAGCGCAGCTACTATGGTTGCACCCATGTTGATAGCAGTCCGCTGCCTATGTTCATAAACGGTGGTGTTGGCCGCTGCAATAGCCTCGCTCAGCCATGTTAAGGGCTCAAAGCCCGGAGCAGCACCAGTTGGGTCGATCCGGAGCAGTACCTCATTAGCCATTTTGTGACTTAACGTTTTGACAACAAGACCGCTGGCTATTTCGCCGGCGGATTTGTCCCCCCGGCCGTCAGACAACACACCGTCGGACACCACGTACAGACCAACAGGTTGTTTGAGACCCCGATTAGTCAGCGTAAATTCTTGAACCAAAAGGCTATCCTCATTCAGGTCGCGTACGCTACCTACATCGGTCTGTGCCCCGGAACCCAGAGAGAAAACTTGTAGTAGCTCCTTTCTTCTAAATTGACCACCTCCTTCCTTATCAAGTTTTTGATCGGATGCTCCAGAAATGATCTCCCAATGTAAGTCTTTAGATTTTATTTGGGTGGAAGTAATAGGTGATAATAAATCTTCCTCCAATATGTCTAAAACTTCTAGGTCTGTTTGTAGTTTCTCAAGTTTTTCTTCAATATCTTCTATTTCTATCAAGATATGAACTGGGGTATCCAGTCCAAATGAAGCTTCCTTCTCTTTGAGCTTTTGGAGACGACGATTATATTTCGTTATCAGTCTTTTTATGTCATCTTTACGGGACATCGTTTCTTGTCTAAATTACACTATTTTGCTTAGAGAAGGATGGAGACTATTGATGTTTGGCACGAGCCTAACAATGACGTTTGTATCTAACACAACGTTCACAGTTTATGATTGACGGTTAGACTTTCGAATAGCAGCAACTGCTTCCGCAGCTATTTCCTCGGCTAGATCAGAGTCCAAATCTGCCTGTTTCTGTGTCTGGCGAAATG
>JAGRCC010000677.1 GCA_020433785.1 Anaerolineae bacterium | reverse complement strand
GCGACGGTGATGCTGTCGCCGGTGTGTACGCCCATCGCGTCGAGGTTTTCGATGGAGCAGACTACCACGAAATTGTCGGCCCGGTCGCGCATGACCTCCAACTCATACTCTTTCCAGCCCAGCACTGATTGATCGACCAACACCTGGCCGACCGGGCTACTGCGGACGCCATGTTTGACCGCCTCGATCAACTCAGCCTCGTTATAGGCCACGCCGCCGCCGGTGCCGCCCAGGGTAAAACTGGCCCGCACCAGCAGCGGATAGCCTACTTCTTCGGCCAGTACCAGCGCCTCATCCGGCCCTTTGGCAATAACGCTCTTGGGCATCTTAAGCCCGATCTTTTCGATGGCCTCTTTGAAAAGCTGCCGGTCTTCGGCTAACTTAATAGCCTCTAATGACGCGCCAATAAGCTGGACGCCGTATTTATCGAGAATGCCCTTTTCGGCCAGCTCGACGCCTAAATTGAGGCCGGTCTGCCCACCCACCGTCGGCAGCAAAGCGTCAGGGCGCTCCTGAGCAATCACTTTTTCGGCAATTTCGACCGTCAGCGGCTCGACATAAGTGGCGTCGGCAAATTCGGGATCGGTCATAATAGTGGCGGGGTTGCTGTTAATCAGGATGACGCGGTAGCCTTCGGCCCGCAGCACCTTGCAGGCTTGCACACCGCTGTAATCGAACTCGCACGCCTGGCCGATGACAATCGGCCCCGCGCCGAGAATGAGGATAGATTGGATGTCAGTTCGTTTTGGCAAAAATTATTTCCTTTTTTCCATCATCTCGACAAAATCCTTGAAAAATCCCAATGCATCATGCGGACCAGGCGAGGCTTCCGGGTGGTATTGGATGCTGAAAACCGGCTTGGTGGTGTGGCGCAGTCCTTCGATACAGTCATCGTTGAGGTTGATGTGGGAAACCTGAACGTCATCCGGCAGTGATCCGGCCGTAACGGCGAAACCGTGATTGTGGCTGGTAATCGTCACGGCCTGGCTCGACTCATCGCGAACCGGCTGATTGCCGCCGCGATGGCCAAATTTGAGCTTATGAGTTTCTCCGCCCAGAGCCAATCCCACAATTTGGTGCCCCAAACAGATGCCGAATAGGGGAATCTCGCTTTCGATGAGCTTTTCGGTGGCTTCGATGGCGTAAGTGACGGCCGCCGGATCGCCGGGGCCGTTGGATAGAAAGACCCCGTCCGGCCGCATCGCCAGTACGTCCTCAGCGGAAGTTGTGGCCGGAACGACGGTGACCCGGCAACCCGCATCGGTCAACAGGCGGAGGATGTTATGTTTGATGCCGAAATCATAAGCGATCACGTGGAACGGACGAGATTGGCGATTGGCGATTGGCGATTGGAGATGGTGATGCCAGGCCGGTGCTACACCTTCTTCCCAGTGGTAGGGTTCTAAACAAGTCACTTCTTTGACCAGATCTAGGCCTTCCATCGAGGGCGCGGCGCGGGCCAGATCGACCAGATCGGTGGCGCTGTACTGTGGATCGGCGGAGAGCGCGGCCATCATGGCCCCTTTTGAGCGGATGTGGCGGACTAACGCACGGGTATCGATCTCGGTCAGGCCGGGGAGGTTGTGCCGGGTCAAGTAGTCAGGCAACGACTCGGTCGCTCGCCAGTTGCTGACACGGCGGCTGACCTCACGGAGAATCAGGCCGGCGGCCCAGGGGCGGTCGGCTTCAACGTCATCGACATTGACTCCGACATTGCCAATGTGAGGGCAAGTCATCGTCACAATCTGCTGGCAGTAGGAGGGATCGGTTAGAATCTCCTGGTAGCCGGTCATGCTGGTGTTAAAGACCACTTCGCCGGTGATCGTTACCGGCGCTCCGAAGGATTGTCCGTGAAAGAGTGTGCCATCTTCTAATGCCAGAATGGCAGGCGGGAATTTATTAAGAGTCATTAGGTTTGCTCAGAAAATCTTTGATTAACGACCATCACATCCACATCCGACTCAGGCCGGGCGTCGCCTCTGGCGTACGAGCCAAACAGAATGATGCGTTCGATCTGACCGGGAAGTTCGGCCAGTAGCATATCTTTGTATTCATCCAGAACATACTGAAGTTTTTCGGGAGTAAAAACGGGCTGTTCTTCCATAAGCTAAGCCACAAATTGGGTTATTTGTTGATTACTTCTAGCCCACCCATATACGGACGCAGCACCTCCGGCACCACGATGCTACCATCGGCTTGCTGATAATTTTCCATAACCGCGATCATCACCCGCCCCGGCGGCAGACCGCTGCCATTAAGGGTGTGGATATACTCCGGTTTGGCTCCCGGCTCACGGCGGAAACGGATGTTGGCCCGGCGAGCTTGAAAATCGACCACGTTGCTGCAGCTGCTGATCTCCATCCACTCGCCTTGGCCATCCGGTCCCGGTACCCAGGCTTCGACATCGTACTTTTTGGCGGCAGCAAAACCTAAATCGCCGGTACACATTTTCAGAACCCGGTGGGGCAGGTTGAGCTGTCGGCACAGATCTTCGGCGTTGGCGACAATCTCTTCCAGGTGATCGTAGCTGTTTTCAGGCAAAGTATAGTGGTACATCTCGACTTTTTCAAATTGATGGACACGCTTGATGCCGCGCACGTCTCGCCCGGCGCTCATTTTCTC
>JAGRCC010000676.1 GCA_020433785.1 Anaerolineae bacterium | reverse complement strand
TGCGTGGGCAGCGCGTGCCGCTGGCAGCGCTGTGGTCGCTGGGGTTTTTGGCCGTGTCTGAGGCGTTTTTGTACCGGATGAGCATGCCGCGCGCCCAGGCGGCGTCGCTGCTGTTTTTGCTGCTGGCGCTCCATCTGACGCTGACCGGACGTCATCGCTGGCTGCTGATAGTTGGGGCTTTATACGTGTGGCTCTACAACGCCTTCCCGCTGCTGCTGCTGGTTGTGGGGGCCAATGTCGCCGCTCGCTGGCTGATCGATGGCCGGCTGGGGCTAAAACCGCTGCTGTATGCGGCGGCCGGATTAGGGTTAGGGTTGGTAATCAATCCCTACTTTCCCGATAATCTCATCTTTATTTACCACCATCTGGCCCCCAAACTGACCGAAGTAACCGCCACGAGTGTGGGCCGGGAGTGGTACCCTTACCAAACCTGGACTTTGGTGGAAAACTCCGGTCCATCGCTGGTGGTTTTTATACTGGCCGTGCTAGCCCTAGGGCTGACCGGCCGCCGGATGGGATCCGCTACAGCTACGCTGTTTTGCCTGGCGGTATTGTTTGGGGCGATGCTCTTTAAATCGCGCCGGTTTGTGGAGTATTACCCTGCCTTTGCCCTGCTCTTCTGCGCCTTGGCATGGCAGCCGCTCTTCGAGCAATGGCTGGCCCGAAAAACCCTCGTCGCCCGGAGCTTGCCGGTGGGGCTGGCACTGCTGCTGGCCGTGGCTATCGGCGTTAACCTGCACAGCGCTCAGGCCAGTTTGCAGCGCTCAAAATCGTACCACCAGTATGCTGGTGCGGCGGCCTGGCTGGCGACCCACACGCCGGCCGGTAGTCGCATTTTCCAGACCGATTGGGACGATTTCACCCGCCTATTTTTTTACAACACGCACAATACCTACGTTCTGGGGCTGGACCCCACCTACATGCAAAGCCGTGATCCCGACCTGTACGAGACCTGGGTTGATCTGACGCAAGGGCGCATCGATAGACCATCCCAGGTCATCGTCGAAGAGTTCGGCGCGGGTTACGCGGTGACCGATTTAAATCACACCAAGTTTATTAAGCAGGCTGAGGCCGATCCGAACCTGCATGAAGTGTATCGAGATGAGGACGCCGCCATCTTTGAGGTGGTCGATCCGTCCGCGGCCAATTTTATCCATCCATAATCCATCAGGAGATATATCATGTCAATCATTAAAACGTATGGGGTCATTATTATATTCATGTTAGCCATAGCCTTAACCGGCTGTGATCAAGTCGGTCCGGCTGCGGCTCCCGAAGCAACCGCCTCACCCACCTCGGAGGCGGCTAACGATAATCAAATCGACAACGGCCAGGACATCAACGAGAATGAAGCAGCCGATACTAACGAAAATGGCAATGCTGCTGTTGATGACAACGCTAATGAAACCGCTTCCAACGCCAATACCAATGGCGCTGAAGATGATAATCTGAACGCCAACGCCAATGAGAACGAGAACGAAAATGAGAATGAGAACCTGAACGAGAACGAAAATGAAAATGAAAACCTCAATGCCAACGAAAATGAGAATACCGACGAGAATGAGAATGAAAATGCGAATCAAAATCTGAACAATACCAATGGTAGTGATGACGATCTCGGCAATGAGAATGAGGCTAACGCCAATGAAAACCTCAATGGTTCAGACGGGGCCAACGACAATGCCGATGATAGCGATAACGGCAATGACAACGGTGATGACAATGGCAACCTGAACGAGAATGAGAACGAAAACGAACACGAAAATGAGAACGAAAACGAGAACACCAATGACAATGAGAATGAAAATGAAAACGAGAACGCGAATCTGAATACCAACGAGAATGCCAATGAAAATGAAAGCGGCGACAATGTAAACGACAATCCGGTTGACAATCAACCGTCCGGCTCCGGCGACGATAATGGCGGCCAATCCGGCTCCGGCAGCTCCGATGATCATTCGGGCAGTGGCAGTGGCGGCGATGACCACTCCGGCAGTGGTGGCGGCGGCGAGGATCATTCGGGCAGCGGTGGTGGTGGCGATGACCACTCCGGCAGCGGCGGTGGCGGCGACGATCACTCCGGTGGTGGCGGCGGTCATGACGATGATCGAGGCGGCGGTAAATCCGGCAAGGGCGGCGGCCATGATGACGATGACTAAATCCGACCGTTCATAACTTCGGTAGGTTAGTCGTTAATCAAAAGAGGAAAGGTTCAGTCAACCTTTCCTCTTTTTTGATGTGAATTATTAGTCGGGGCTGATTTTTGGTGGCGTTGCGTTACGTGTCTAATAGTCTGAGTTGATAAGTGGGTTGGTGACCGCTCATCAAAATAAACGGCGCGGCGCGATCGACCTGGACGCCGAGCTTCTTAAGCTGCTGGGTGTCGCGCAGGGGGCCGATCCGCCGGGCGGCGATAATCGCGTCGGCGGTTTTAGGGCCAACGCCGGGAATGCGCAGCAGCTCCGGGCGCGTCGCTCGATTGATCTCCAATGGTTGGTGTAAGTGGGTTTCGGCCCAGACCAATTTTGGATCGCGGTTGAGGGTTAAATTGCCCTGCGCATCGAAGGGTAAGTCGTCGAGGGTAAAGTTGTAAAAACGCAGCAGCCAGTCGGCCTGATAGAGGCGATGTTGACGCTGTGGATCGGTTTTGCTTTTGTCCTCAAATGTGGTGCCCTGAATCGGGCTAAAAGCTGAGTAATACGCGCGGCCCAAACCGGCTTCCCGATAGAGTTGGTTAGCCGTGGTCAGCAGTTCCTGATCAGTCTCATTAGCCGGGCCGACGACAAACTGGGTGGTGACGCTGGGTGGCCTGACCCACGGTTCCAGCGAACTGCGGCGGTGGTGAACCCAATACATAGGCGGCAGCAGCTCTTGCGAGAAATCTTTTTTGGGAGCCAACAGCGGCAGCCGTTGCTCATTCGCGCCCTCCAGATTAATCGATAGCCGGTCGGCCAGGCGCATAGCCTGCTCGATCTGAGCTGTTTCAGCCCCGGGCATGATTTTAAGATGGATATAGCCGTGATACTGGTATTGGCGGCGAATGATATCGACCGTGTCCAGCATCTTGTCCATCGCTTTGACCCCGCCGCCGATAATACCGCTGCTGAGAAACAAACCATCCACCAGCTTTTTCTGCTGCATCTGGACAAAGGCCGAGGCCAGCTCCTCCGGCTTCAGTGTGACCCGTTGATAGTTGCGGCCGGCCTGAAAAGGGCAGTAGTGGCAGTTCTTTTCGCAGGCGCTGGTTTGCATGGTCCGCATTACCGGAATTTTGCCCCGCTGGGGATGGGTAACAGTTACCCGGCTATGCTCGATGAATTGAGCTTTCCGTTCCTCGCGGGTTAAACGGGGCGGCCCTTCACAGTCGAGCACCGCAGCTTTTTCTAGGGATTCTACTTTTTGGTATATATCCATAGGGGATATTTTACGAACGGATGTTCGGAAAGTCAAACGGGGCTGATGGTTCAAGGCAAGTTTCATAGGTTCTAACTTATTTTTAAGTTTACTCTGATGCGCCACTTATTAAATAAAAATAAACTTCCAGTACTAGGAGGACTGTCAGGTTCTCTTTAACGACATAGGTGACCATCCCATGACCCAAGCCGTTCGCTCAGATATTCTGCCCAATAATGCTGTTATCAAATCCAGTGTCCCGTTAAGTAACCTACTGTTTACGCCTATTGTGATGGCAATTCTCATATTTTTAATTACCGCTCTGGTAGGGGTGTGGGCTGCTCCTGATCGGAGTGCCGCCGTGCATAGGTTTCTCCTCTTAGCAGGTGGGGTGGCGTTAACGGGTGGCATCGCGTGGGGGGCCAAGCGAAATGTGGAGTCTGTTCTTGGCGTACTTGGTTTGGTATTTAGCCTGCTGGCTGTGGGATTAACCATTCATTTTTTATTGACCGTTAATTGGGACGAAGCCGGCTCCGCTCGGTTTTCGATCATTGAGCAGTTTGGCCGTTGGGTCCAATATTACGTTCTCGATCTGTCTGCTCTCCCCCATCTTCAAAAAAATATCACCGGTGGAATTTTGCTGATTGTGTTCCCCCTTGGCCTGGCCGGTACGCTATGGGCTTGGACCAATGGCCACAGGCTTTTGACCGCTGCCTCAATAATAACCTTAGTCATCGTGCTTTTTGGCCTGGTGATGTCGAATTCACGAGGGGCCTGGCTGGGGTTTGTATTTGGCGCAATGTATAGCGCCTATTTTTATTGGCGGTTTGGCCCCGGCTATCCCTCAAAAATCAAATGGGTTGGAGATTTCTTGATTGCGGCCAATCTAATGGCGCTGGTGGCTGGTTTTTGGCTCGTGGCCACGGTGCCTGAATACCGGGAATTTTTCAATCAAATTATTGGCGACCGCCCCCCAACCCGAGCCGATGTCTGGCAATTTTCGCTGCCTTTAGTTCAGGATTATTGGTATACCGGCAGCGGCCTGGGCAGCACCACCATGGTGCTTTCAAGTTACGTCCTGCTGCTACATGTGCCATATTTAGCCCATACCCATAATCTATTCTTGCAAATCGCCGTTGAGCAAGGCATGCCCGGCCTAATTACCTTTGTCATCCTCATTATTTTCACCCTTTGGGCTTTAACCCACGCTTATCGACAGGGTAGTTGGCTAATTAAATTATATTGCACCTTCGCCGTCGCTTCACTGACGGGCATGCTGGTTCATGGAACTGTGGAAGCCAATCTTTATGCCTACCAGGCCATGCCTCTCATGTTCTTACCTTTTGGCTTCGCTCTAGCCCTAATATCGGTTGTTAATGATGACGATGACGATACGGTTTCGGATCTCTCTGATAAGGCCTCTATTCAACGGGTTGCGGTTATCGGCGGTTTTGCCCCCAGCCTGATCATTGCGTTTTTGTTTTTGTGGCCCGGCTCAATGGCCAATCTCCAGGCCAATCTAGGCGCTGTCGCCCAAACTCGAGCGGAGTTGGCGGTGTATGTTTGGCCGGAGTGGCCTCTTCAGGATGAGCTGCGACGCAATCAGGTGGTTAATTTAACCCCAGCCATAAATCACTATAAAACGGCGTTGTCCAAGAATCCCACCAATGTAACCGCCCTGCGGCGACTCGGTCAGATAGAGATTTCTTTGGGAAATTATGACGTCGCCCAACACTATTTGGAAGCAGCCTATCAAGCGGCCCCGGATCAAAGAGCCACCCGACAGATGTTGGGTGAGATATATGCGATAGACGGAAACCTGCCGGAGGCTTTAGCGTTGTGGCAGCCCTTGGATTTAGATCAGGGGCAGTTGGATGCTCGTCAATGGTGGTATTATCATATCGGCGCCGATGACATGGCCGAATTAATCAAACAGGCCGAAATCCAACGAACGCCTTAACTTCGCACCTGTCTGATTCGTAATAATGGCTGATGTTAGCTGACGCAGCTATCAATTCTCCTCCGCAGCCAACGACTCGGCCACTTCAGCCTCAACAATGCACAACTTCCAGCCCGGTTCGATGATGTCGGGATTGTCGATTTCGGCAAAGGTCTCATCGATGCCATGCTTTTCGTTAGTGGCAGTCACAATCGCCGGATACAGGAAGAGATCGCCGAAATATTTATCGGCCAGCTTCGACAGCCAGTCATCGGCCACCACCGTATATTCCTCCTGGCAGATCAGCCCGGTCTCATCAGCTTCGGCTTCGATCGTCACCTCTTCCGGTTCGGTCAGGATTAGCGTCACAACCTCAGACGAGGCGACGACTTCACCCTCGGCATCGAGCGCGTTGATCATTACCTCTATCTCACCTGTACCGTCAATCGTTTCCGCAAATGACCAGGCGCCATTGTCGCGCACCGTGGTGGTCCCCAGTGACTCGCCGTCAACCACAATTTCCAACGCCATCTCCGGTTCGCCCGTCCCTCGAAAGGTTTGGCGGCCTGTCAGCAGCGTATCGCCCGATTGCGGCGAAATCAACATCGGCGCTATAACATCCGGAGCCGCAATCGTTAGTGGCGCCGGATTCGAAGCGGAGATGACCTTGCCGTCGACATCCAAGGTGTTGATCACCACCTGATAGTCGCCCGGCTGATCGATTTGCCCCGTCCACGACCAAAAACCATCGTCGCCCACGGCGGCCGTACCAACGACCTCGCCATCAACCACAATTTGCACCTGACTGCCGGGTTCGCCCGTGCCGGTCAAGGTTACTTCGCCGCTGGTTAGCTCAGCCACGGGTAGATCGAACGTGGGCGGCACGACATCGCTCCCCAAACTTATGACCGGGATCACCACCGGCTCAGACGCGGCGACTACCTTGCCAGCCTTATCCAGCACATTAGCAACCACCTCATAATCACCCGGCTCCTCGATGGTCCCGGTGGCGGCCCACAGACCGGCATCGTTGACGGTGGTCCGCACAAACGGCTCCCCATTTAGCCGCAGTTCGACCTCGCTGGTCGGTTGGCCGGTGCCCAGTAGGGTCACGCTGCCGGTGAAGAGTTCCGCGCTGGGGAGATCAATGGTCGGTATTACCACATCGCCGGCCGAAGGCACAACGGGCAGCGTCATTGCTTCAGATGAGGCATAAATATGGCCGTCGGCATCCAAGCCGTTAATAACAATTTGGTGCTCACCCGGCTCGATCAGTGAGGCGTCGAAAGACCACCGGCCATTGGTGTCGACGGTGGCCGTACCGATAACTTGCCCGTCCACTACAATCTCAATTTGACTGCCCGGTTCGCCGGTTCCGCTCAAGGTCAGCGAGCCGGTCGTCAACGCACCGGTCGGTACATCGAGCGTGGGGACGGTCTGCTTATTCTGAACGGCGCTCTCGACCTCTTGTGTCGCGGGCGCGGTTTCTCCGGCTTCCGGCGTGGCGGGTGCAGCAGCTTCATCGGTGGTTTGCGCCGAAGCGGTTGTCTCTTCGGTGGCTTGAGCAGGCGGTGGCTCTCCGGTCGCCGGGGATTCTGCTACACCGGTGGACAATCGGGTGCAAATCGAAGGCAGCAAGATCAGCAGCAGCACAATGGTTACGATTAACTTGATTACATCATTAATGAGAAATCTATTCATTGACCATCACCATCTACACAGTCTGCCCGGCCGACTCGGCAAATTCCTTGGCCTCGGCAATCCACTCTTCCGGATCGATGTGCTGCCATGGCTGGGGTACGATAATTTCCTGGATGCGTTCCGGCGTCAGGGCCGCCAATTGGTCAAAGGTAAATATATCAGCTTTGTTGAACCGCCGGGCAAATACCGGCCCAATGCCGTTGATGCGCTCCAAGTTGTCTTTGATAATCACTTTTTCGACCACCTGGGTCACGTGGCCGGGCCGGTTGGTCAACTCCGTCTTGAGCCGATCGATTTCAGCCTCGGCTGCCGCCAGTTTGTCGCGATAAGTCTGCATCTCGGTGAACGTCTCCAGATAGTGGTTAAGCTCAGTTCGGGTCTCGGTTAGCTCCTGTTGGCATTGACTTAGGGCGGCTTGGGCCGCCGTGTATTGATCCTGAGGCAGGGCCGTAGCCGCCATTTGTTCGTGGCGAGCAACCTCGGCTTTAGCCTGGGCTAACTCCCGCCGCAGTGCTTCGACTTTAACCGTATCGTTATCCTTTCTCTGAGCCAGCAACGCTTCACTGGCGGCCAGCTTACTTTGCATATCGGCATTAACGCGCCGCCAATAAAGCCAATCAACGGCCCACTCAATCAGCCAGCCGACCAACACGCCTGCCACAAAGATTAAAAAAGTACTCATCAAAATCGCTCCCTGTACCCGTAGTAAATCGCTTCTATCATTTTATAACAAAAAGCTGCTAGAAGTCTAGCAGCTTTTAAGAATCTTATGAAAATTTGTTTATCAGGCTAAGTGAGTGACATTTGATTGCGGCAACTTTACCTTTGTCTGCCATCCGGCGTTCTTTATTGGTGCAAAAGCGCCAGTCACCAAACGTGGTCAGTTTCCGGCCGCAACTAACTCGCGAGCCGCCTCCGCGCTGACGATGCACAATTTCCAGCCCGGTTCGATGACGTCCGGATTGTCGATGGCCGCAAAACTGTCATCGACCTGATGCTTCTCACTGGTCGCTGTTACAATGGCCGGATACAGGAAGAGATCACCAAAATATTTTTCGGCCAGTTTTGAAAGCCAGTCATCGGCCACCACCACGTATTCCTCTTCACATACCAAGCCGGTGTCGTCCGCAGCCGATGTCGAGTCGCCCGGTTCGGCGGCTTCTTCGCCGGTCGAGGCTGTCGTTTCCTCCGACGCGGCCATAGTGACCGTCGCCGGCTCCGATGAAGCGATGACCCCACCCGTTTCATCCAACGCATTAACGGTCACCTCAACCTCGCCCGCCTCCTCAATGTCGGCTGAGAGAGACCAGGCCCCATTGCTGCGAACGGTCGCTGTGCCGATGACTTTGCCGTCAACCACAACCTCAACCTCGCTGCCCGGTTCGCCTGTACCGCGAAACGTTTGCCGTCCGGTTAGCAGCGAGGCCCCGGTCAACGGTGAAACCAGTGTCGGCGCTGATGCGTCCGCTGTCGGGCCGATAATAGTGTACAGAGTGGGGTCGGTCGAAGTGATGATCTTGCCCTTAGCGTCGAGCGCATTGATGACAATTTCAACGTCGCCCGGCTCATCGAAGGTGCCGGTGAAGCGCCAGGTACCGTCTTCATCGACGGTGGCTGTGCCGAGGTTTTGCCCATCAACCACAATTTCAACCTTACTGCCCGGTTCACCTGTTCCGGTCAGCGTCACGTCGCCCGCTGTCACATTCTCCGCCGGCGTATCTAAGGTGGGACCCGTAGTGTCTGTCGCCGTATCTTCCGGCTCGGCCAGTGATAGAGTTTGCGGGGTAGATGAAGCAACCACCTCACCGTCTTCGTCCAAACTGTTGATGACCAGATCGTAATCGCCCGGCTCATCCATCGTCGTGGCGAAAGTCCATCGCCCGGTGCTGCGTACGGTAGCGGTGCCGACCTTTTTACCGTCAATCATGATTTCAATCTGACTTCCGGGTGTACCCATCCCTTGCAAGGACAGGCGGCCTGGCGATACGGTCGTTCCGGTTCGAGGCGAGGTGACCGTTGGAGCCGTGATCTCAGCCTCCGGTTCGGTTGTTGCTTCGGTCGTTGCTTCAGCCTCCGGTTCGACGGTCGCTTCTCCTGTCGTTTCAACGTCCGGTTCGGTCGTTGCTTCAGCCGTTGCTTCGTCCTCAGCTTCGGTCGTCGCTTCAGCTGTTGCTACAGTGGTTACTTCAGTGGTGGCTTCGATTGTCGATTCGACCGTTGCGGCGATTGTGTAAAGCGCCGCATTGGTCGACGTGATGATTCGCCCTTGGTTATCTAAAGCGTTGATCATAATTTCCACCTGGCCGGATTTGTCGAATGGGTTGTTAAAGCGCCAGGTGCCATCGTCATCCACAGTGGCCGTGCCGAGGCTCTCCCCGTCGGCCATAATTTCGACCTGACTGCCGGGAGCGCCGGTGCCGGTTAGGGCCAGTTCGCCTGCGTTCAGATCGCCTTCGGGCAGTTCGAAGGTGGGCAGGGTTACCTCAGGGGTGGCGTTTACCGATGCAATCGGGGAAACGGTGATCGGCTCAGAGGAGGCTTCGACTGCCCCATCAGCCGTTAAGCTATTGACGGTGATTTCGTAGTCGCCCGGTTCGTCTAAGCTGGTATCGAACGCCCAGACGCCATCGTCGCCGACGGTGGTCGTGCCGAGCGATTCGCCGTTGGCCACAATTTCGACCTCGCTGCCAGGAGTGCCGGCGCCGGTCAGGGTTACCTCACCGGCACTGAGGTCTCCTTGTAGTACGTCAATCGTTGGGGCGATGACGTCAACCGCCGGAGCGGCTAGCGACAGGGTGGTTGCTTTCGTCGGGGCAAAGGGGTTGCCATCGGCATCTAAGCCATTGACGACCACCTCGTAGTCGCCCGGTTCGTCCAGCGTGCCGTCAAATGTCCACGTTCCGTCCGCCCCAACCTCGGTCGTGCCGAGCGATTCGCCGTCAACCACAATTTCGACCTGGCTGCCGGGAGCGCCGGTGCCGGTCAGAGTCACCTTGCCGGCCGGCCGTTCCCCTTCGGGCAGGTCAATCGTTGGGGCGACCAAGTCAACTGTCGGGGCGGTTAGGGACAGGGTGGCTGCCTCCGCTGAGGCAACGGTGTTGCCGTCGGCGTCTAAGCCATTGACGACCACCTCGTAGTCGCCCGGTTCGTCCAGTGTGCCGTCAAATGTCCACGTTCCGTCCGCTCCGACCACGGCCTTACCGAGGGAGCGGCCGTTGGCCATGATTTCGACGTCGCTGCCGGGAGCGCCGGTTCCGCTCAAGGCCAGTGGGCCGGCGGCCAGAGCGGCTCCCGGAAGGTTGAGCGTCGGGGCGGCCAACTCAGCCGAGCCCCCTTCGTCGGTCGATGTTTCAGTTGAGTCTGTATCGCTTGCGCCGGATGAAGCCTCTTCGGTCGTCGTTTCGGTGTCGGCGGTTTCTTCGGTGGTCGGCGTCTCGGCTTCAGTCTCAGTCAGCGCGCCATCGGTCGTTTCGGCTTCCTCGCCGCCGGTTTCGCCCGTAGGCGACTCGCCCGTTTCGGCGATGGCTTCGGTACCGGCGGGCTGGCCACCTTCCGTGACCGCCTCGGTCGGCGATCGATCAATGAAACTGTAGAATATAAAAAATAAGATGACAATAAGCACTAGCGTGACAATCATTTTGAAGATGTCGTACCGCTTTACTTCTTCAACGGTTCGATGACGTATCATGCTTATTTGTCCTTGATCAGTTGATTGGCTTTCTGGGCAATCTCTCGTGCTTCTTCTAGCCAAAGCTCCGGTTCAATTTTTTGCCATTCTTCAGGGTTGATAATGTCTCGGACCCGATCCGGGCTCTCAGCCGCCAGTTCGGCAAAGGTAAAGATCCCGGCGTTATTCAACCGTTTGGCAAAAACAGGGCCAATTCCATTGATGTGTTCTAAATTGTCTTTCTCTTGATTCACCGGTGGCGGCGGTGCTGCGACCGGAACTGATTGGCGTTCCGCCAGGGCTGCTTCTAATTCTCTGATTTTTTGCTCAGCCTCAATTAGCCTATGCTGGGTCAGATTTTCATCGCGACGCCAGTAAAGCAAATCGATCACCCACTCAATGATCCAGCCCACAATCAGGCCAATGACCAAGCCAGTGACAAAGGTCATAATTTAATCCCCCTCCATAATTGAAGTAATCAACAAAGTCGCGCCATTTTACCATTGTTAAGAGCAAAAAATCAAAAAAACCACCTGTCAAAGAGGTGGTTTTTGAGCGAAAAGGCTTTAAATTTTCTTTACAAGGCTATCGACTGCTGCCGGTGGCGGCGGGTCGCTTGTTGGTAAAGCGCGTAAGCATAGTCATATTGCCCCCGTTTTTCATAAATCCCGCCTAAGCTGTTGTAAGGCCAGATATAATCGGGGTCAAGCGCAATGGCCTGTTCGTAGGCCGTAACGGCGTCTTTTTCCCGGTTCAGCGCCAAATAAACATCACCTAAACTATTCCAGGCCACGGCTCGATCCGGTGACTCGATCGGGCGATCGATCACCTGCCGGTAAGTGGCGATGGCCTGGTCATATTCGCGTATCTTTTCATAAACCAGGCCCAAATTGTTGTACGACCAGGCGTAATCAGGATCGATGGCAATGGCCTGGCGGTAGGCGTCGATGGCCTTGGGGTAGTCGCCCACCGCACTGTAGACATCGCCTAAGCTGTTCCAGGGCAAGGCAAATTGGGGATTGAGCCTGACTGCTTCTTCAAAAGACTGGATGGCTTGCGGATATTGGCCCCAACTGCTGTAAACATTGCCCAAACTATCCCAGGAGACGGCCCGATCGGTATCGGTGCGATGGCGATCGATAGCCTGACGGTACAGGGTGGCCGCCGGCTGATAGGCCTGACGATTTTCATACACCAGCGCCAGATGGTGGTAAGGCCAGGCTTCCGCCGGATTCAACTCGATGGCCCGGCGGTACGCTTCCACCGCTTCCCGATCTTGGGCTAACATCGCATAGACGTTACCTAAACTGTACCAGGGGGCGGCGTAACGCGGATCAAACCTGGCTGATTCCTGGTAAGCCTCGATGGCCGGCTGCGATTCATTTCTTAAGCGATACACATTGCCCAGCCG